>JANWJL010000036.1 GCA_025451885.1 Candidatus Microgenomates bacterium | reverse complement strand
TTGTGATATTTGGTATAGTTTTTATCCGCTCAGTCCCGTTTGTACTGCAAAACTTTGATATAAGTAGCCCCGGTATAAGACTTGCTGAAATACAGGCATCAATAAGTGCGATTTCGAATAGATCATTTATAAGACAGATGATAGGCTTCGGGCCGGATACGACCTATCTGACATTTTTCAAGCACAGGCCGGGTTCCTATAATCTTAATACCGAAGAGAGGAGGCAAGGGCCGCCTGCCATAAGAAACCAATACTTTCAGCTTTTAGGCACAGTGGGCATTCTTGGAGCAGCCTCATACTTATTTTTTATCTATATGATCATGAGCCGGAATCTTAGGAAGAAAGAGCATGGCATCTTCTTAAGCCTCACCGGAATTCTTCTACTTTCTTTATTTTATTACCATACCTTTCAGGTCTCTCTGATTACATTCATCCTTTTGGCTTTGGGATCTACAGGAGAAAGCTTTACCGTAAAGAAAAAGGGGATCAAGGTACTGACACCTATCATAGTCCTTTCCTTAGGACTTTTTTCTTTCTACTACATTTTTCATGTAGTTGCGGCCGAATACCGCCTAAGCACTGCGCAGACGATCGAAGACCTGCATGAAGCTGCGGATTTAAATCCATGGACAGATGTATATCATAGAGAGCTGTCTCTTGCCCTAGCGGAAGATATGAAAACAGAGCCGGATAAAGAAAAAGCACTGAATCTGTATCATGAGTCAAAACTCGAGGGTGAAAGAGCAAGAGAGGTGGTTTCAACCCATATCGAGACAGTACGCGCTTTGTCAGGCACAGCATACTGGGCAGGCGTGCATCTGGATAAGAAGATTCATGCTGACAGCCTTAGCTATGCAAAAGAATATGTAAATCTTTCACCAACCGATTATGAGGCTAATGATGTGCTCGGCCTCGTATATCTTGACATAGGAAAACTTGACGAAGCTGAAAAAGCCTTCCTGCAAGAACAAAAGGTCTTTCCTCAGCACCCCCTTTCCTATATGCACATTGGAGAGGTTTATAAGCAAAAAGGCGATTTTTCTAAGGCGGTTGCATACTACAAAAAAGCCGTAAGGCTTGCACCGCAAAATAAGCTCGCAAAGGAAGAACTTGAAAAGGCGGAGGAATTGCTCAAAAGCGAGATGCCGCAGAGATGATTTTCTCTTTACTTGACAATAAAATTAAGGTACTATGGAATATACAATAGGAAAAGGTACATATGGAACCTAATAATCAACCTGGAACAAACTCTAATCCATTGCCTACCTCTCCTTCGCCGACCGTTCCTCCTCCACCGACACCCGAAGATCCAAAACCGGAGCAATCTGCCAAAAAAAGCGGAGCTTTATACGCTCTTTCAGCCCTGGCTTTAGTATTTTCAATAGGATATGCTACATTTACCTATCTTCAGCAGCCTCAGACCACCTCAAGCAGAGCAGATGAGCCCGTTACTCCGAGCGCAGAACAACTAAGAGTAGCTGAGGTACAGTATGCTGCAATTCTTGCCAATGCACCTGAAAATCCAACCTCGGTTGTCGCAACAGCGGATGACGGTGCTGTCACGCTGACCTCAGGGGAGCCTGTTGACTATGACGAAGTGACCTTTACCTGGAGCGGAGCCAAGACAGTCGAACCAAACACCGAGATAGCAGGATATTATGTCTATTTCGGACCAAATAATACAGAGATTCCTTACACACAGGAAGGTTTTGAAAAATCTGTTAATCCGAAAAAAGATGGAGTCCCGTTAGCCGGCAACACTCTTACCTTTAAAAACCTAAAGAAGGGAGAGACGTATTATCTCTATGTGCAGGCTGTCAGCAACTCGACAAATAGTAATCCTTACTATAAATTCGGGTTGGAAAAACTGGGAGGCCTTAAGACACTAGCAGCTAAGAAACTCTTTACCTATATACATAAATGAAAAATCTAAAAAAAGCCTTACCGTATATCGTATTGGTGATCTCGGTAGTAGTTTCTTTGGCCGTTGCCATAGGTACCGTGATCATCTCGCAGCAAGTTGCTGAAAAACCGGCAACACAGCCACGTGCAAAAACTATTCAACCCGGATTCGGTGGTCCTGGAAATGGAGGATTTTTCGATCCCTGTGATCTTGACTTTAATTTCGGAGGCGGCTTCGGCAACATTGATATACCTATAGATGTTTGTAGCGGAGGAGCATGTAATTTTGTTCCCACAGCAACACCTACGCCTCCACCATCAAATACTCCTGTGCCGTCTAATACCCCGACGCCTACCCAAGGCACAGCGGTTTGTGGAGGATCATGTACTAACGGAGAATTATGTCCGGCCAATCACACATGTAGTGGTGGGAAATGTGTGCTTAACGCCTGTCTGAATAGCGGTACGACCTGTAATGCAAATAATTGTGCCGTAGTAACGCCGACCAATACTCCAACAAACACGCCGACTAATACTCCTACCAACACACCAACAGGTAATCCGACTGCAACACCGACCAACACACCTCCGCCAGGCGCAACTGCCACAAACACCCCGACTCCGTCAGAAGTGGTCTTGGCTAAGAGCAACCCGACATCAACCACAGGTCCTACATCAGAGCCGACGATCCCGTCAGCAGGTACATCAGCAGGAGTCTTCTTCATGGTCCTAAGCGGAATCATCCTGGTCACCCTCATGTTCGTCTTCTAACAGTGCATATTGACTTTCCTAATAAAAAAAGTATTATTTCCTAAATGTCAGTAGAGACACCAAAAAGGAATGTTTTATTTCCCAACGTTACTGATCCAGTGATAAGAAGTAGCGCTGCCGGTACATGGGGCATAAATGTTGGAACCGGAGCGGGAATGGCATCGATATATGCGCTTGAGGGCAATCATCCAGCGTATGCAGGACTCTTTTTATCATTGGGAGGAGCGGCATTTTTTCTGACAAGAATGAATTTTAACCAAGTAAATCGATTAACAGGAAGAGTTCGTCCGTCGAGGAGAAGACATGGCTAAAGACAAAGAAGTAGTAAAGGAAAAAATCGTCTGGAAGAATAAAACTATCAACTCTGGCCACGGGTATGGCTTGGGCTTCATCGGAGCGGCAATTTATTTTCTTCAGCATTCCAACACTTTCTGGATGGGTGTGGTGGGTATATTAAAGGCACTTGTTTGGCCTGCGTTTCTTGTCTGGGGTCTTCTTAACTTCCTGAAGATATAGCTCGGGTATAGCGATTCCAAAGCTTCCTTTGTTTCTCAAATAATTTCTGATAGTAGTCGATTTTATTATGCCGGTGAAATTTGAAGACCGATTTCGGCATCGCAGAAAATGCAAGATTAAAGGCTTCCCTATGTTTTTCAATAAAAAGTTTTACGGATCTATACCGGTGCGACAACTGGATCAACTTCGACACGTCGATAAGTAGTACGTTGCTGGTAAGCCAGCGCAAGCGCATCTTAAGATCTCCGTTTACTTTATGGCTCTGATCCCATGCTTGAAAGGCAGTCTCAAAATATCCAAGAGTTTCTATGGCGTTAAATGCACGTCCAAGCTTTGATTCTTTGTTGCGCAGTATTTTACATACCTGCTGGACCAACTCCTTATCTATTGTTATACCTAGTACCTCAAACAACACATTCCTTAAAAGTTTGATTTCCCGCTTATCATCTTCCTTGGTTTTTACATACCTCATGATGTCTCCTACCACCGGCTCGGCCCAGTCATGGACGATCGAAGTAAAAAGAAGCAGCTCCTGCTCTTTTTTAGTAAACCGATCTTCTTGAGATAGAAAACTTTTTGTCATCCGGTATGCGATGATCAGGTGGTCTAGATTATTGGCATCAGGACCCAATACCTTCTCCCATTCCGAATCAGAATATTCTGTAGGTTTGAACATACTCCATCTGATTCTTTGCTTTAGGATGTGTCCATAATTTGTCTTGGCAAACATCTCATGAATTTTTTCAAAGGTGATAAACCAGCCTTTTTTAGTAGTGATACCTGCCGGTAGAGGAGACTTTTTGAAAGTATTCGTTCTGGCCATCGGTATATAAAATTCTCACCTATTATAAGCATCATCAATATGCCTGTCAAAAGTTTAGGTTCGAGCCAGAAGGTCCTTTTAGCGGGCTTTAGTAGAGAAGAGGGTTTTTAAATCAAAAGCATAGAATAAAATTCCCAGAGCAAGCATCAGTTCTCCAAATTCCTGCCATTCAGAATGACTACCGCCGAGGAAGTTTGTATACGTATAAAAGATCAAGATCGGAAGAAAATAGAAAATTAAATATTTTTTCGGCAAGAGGTTTTTGATCTGTTTGAATTTTTTAATCAATCTTTTTTCCAGCAACCAGGAGGTTGAGAGTACAAATGCAAACAACATGTAGTATATATATTGATAGGACTGAATGCCTTTAATATTGTGTAAAGTCGTTTCTTTTTGAGCATTGTATTGAAGAGCTAATTCCGGAGTTTGGATATTAAAGATTCGCTGACCCCAAGATATTTCCTCTCCTGTTACGAAAAAAAACATAAGCGCAGCTCCGGCACAGAGTAAAAATGCGAGTCTGTCTTTTCTGCGGGTTTGATATGCAGCGATGCCAAAGAGTAGAGAGGAGACAGCGTACAATACAAACTGCAGGTTTTCAAAGATTCCGTCCTCCCGGCTTAATATTTTAAACACATCTGCCGGCCAGAAATAAACCATAATTCCTGAAAAAAGAAAGAGCAGCGATCCGGCAAACAAAAAGACTCCCCATCGTTTTTGAAGAGTTTTTTTATCCGTAAGCGCCAAGGCATTAAAGACCGTGAGCAGGAAAAGATATAAGAAAAAGTCAAAATGGATATGAAGAAAGGTAAAAATAAAGTTCGAATACGTTGACGCCTCGACGACGGTCAAGACGGATGTCAGAAGAAAAGCGATTGGTAAAAGAAGATAGTTGTTTATTTTTAGCAAAAGACTCGTGATCCGGCTTGAGTTCTTTTTCTTGGTAAATACCATAAGAGGTACAAGTAAAAAAGTCAAAAGAACAAGAAGTCGGGAATCAACAAGAAAATGTTTTGCCACGAACCCCGGATGCGAGACCAAATCCAGACTTATAGCAAAAAAAGTTATAGTGGCTAAAACCCAGTAAATTGGGCCAATAATAGAACTAAGCGCTTTTTTCATATATCTTATAGTATTATACTAAAACAACCGGAAAAATCTAGTTGTTTTTGAGCTTTCCGAAGACTACGAGACGGTCCGAATAGAGCTTTGTAGCAGGATTAAAACTCCCTTCGCAGGTTATGAGATTCAGCATTGTTTCAGTGGTTCTTCCAAATACAGTCTGAATAGGAAAACCCTTGTCGGGAAACGACTCTTTTCTCGTAACGACAAATGTTTTTGTTTCTCCTAAGGCATCGGTTACTGAATATTCATCTCCTGGAATCAATGCATTTAGCCTATAAAACACCGCAGTCCCTGTAGGAGTGTCAAGATGGCCTGCCATCACAGCATTTCCCGACTGACCGGGTTTTGGTCCATACTGGTACCAAGCGACATTCTCTGCGTCTTCGGGTACATCCATCCTGCCTTCAGGTGTTTCTCCCACATGTTCTACCGAGGTTTTGATCCCGAGTTTGGGTATTGAAAGCGACCTGGGCAGAGGGTAAGGAGTAGGAGTCGATGATGGGGGCAGCGTTGAGACTACTTTTTTCGTGACGGTTTGCAGTAGGGTTCTGTTTCCAAAGCGGGTCACTGTAATTACAGTTAAACCCGCTAAAACAGCGCCGGCCACCAGTATTAGAAAAACGCGTTTCATAGCTGCTTTTTTTTATATTAATGAGCGCCACCAAGACCGGTCGCCGGTGCTCCACTTGGTGTCATTGAGTCCGTAGGACTCGGTGTGGGGCTGGAAGTCTGCGCCAGAAGAGACCCTCCTAAAACAAGACTAAGTACCAAAAACATCATTGCGATTATCACCTTCATACTTTTCCACCTCCTTTCGAATTACTGAAAACTTCCAACAAGTTATAAAAGTCTAGATAAAAAAGGTGTAAGAACAGTAGGAATACCGTAAGAAGTCGGTAAGATATAAGATTTTATCGTAGATCCAAGGTCTCAGATTTAAAGACAAGATTTTTTGGTTTGATCACGACCTTCCGTTCTCCTTTTTCAACATATCCGGCATCGATTCCTCTGAATCCATTTCTTTTTATGATTTTCAACGCTTTTTTTACATCTTCTTTAGGAAGGAAAAGTGCAAAGTCTTGTCCCATGTTATAGGTTTGATACATTTCATCATCAGAGATTGCCGCATGTTTTTTAATAAAGTTAAAGATTTCTTGTGGCTTAAAAATTTTCTCCAAGACATAGGTAAAGTTTTGTCGCGCCCTCATTATTTTTCTTAATCCGTGTCCCGTTATGTTTGTTGCATAATGAAGTTCAATACTTTTATCGAGTAGTGCTTGTATGACTTTTGCATAGATGTTGCTTCTTGTTAGAAGAAGTTCTCCATATGTTCTTCCGTCAACTTTAGTTCCATATCCTTTCTTTAGTCTTTTTGCAATGGCCCGAGCGAGCGAAATTCCATTTGCATTGACGCCATTACTTTTAAGAAGAATGATTCGATCCCCATCACGCAACTTTGTATCAAGAAGAAGTCTTTTTTTAGAAGTGATGATTCCCACTGCTGATCCTGCTAGATCTGCGGAGTTCTTTTGGAGTATTCCTTTTAATGTCGCTGTTTCACCGCCACCCCACGTAACACCGGCCTTGTCGCATGCTTTTTTCCACCCGATAATAAAGTCAGTCATTCGTTTTCTATCAGTAAGCCAGCTGTTATCTTCCACTGCCCAGTAGGCGTGAATGACAAGTGGTTTTGCTCCAACCGTAGAAAGATCGTTTATAAATGTTGCTATTGTGTCTTGAGCAATCACGTCGAAATAAGTCTTTCCATTGACATTCCTCATGTCTTCTGCAATCAGACTTTTTGTACCAAGACACTCGATCACAGAGGCCATATAAATATTTCCTTGCTTCCAAACAAAGGCTGACTCACCGCGCGTTCCACTTAGTTCTTCAAACCCATTTTTTTTAAGATTGATTCCTGTTGCCTTCGCTGATTGTTGTGAGAGTTTATTAATAGGATCCTTCGTGGAGTAATTATCGCCAACCTGCGAGTAGGTTATTGATTTTTCTTTTTCAAGAAAAGGATCAAGATTTTTCAGAACTCTTTTCTCAAGCGGATACTTTGCTTTCTTATACTTTTTGCCTGAGATTTTTTCATAGACGTCAATATATCGCTGTGAAACATCGTTTATCAATTTCGGCGACATTCTGAAAACTTTTTTGCCGGGTTTATATCCACGATTCCTATACCAAAGTCGGATGAATTCTTTGTCAAAGTTTTCAGGCTCAAGTCCCAGGCTGTACCGCTTTTTGTATGTTTTTTTGATCCAGAAACGCGATGAATCCGGAGTATGTACTTCATCGATCAGAATAAGTTTTCCGTTATAAAGTCCAAACTCATACTTGGTGTCAACGAGTATGAGTCCTTTTTTTTCACAAAGCTTTTGTCCAAATTTAAAGAGTTTCAAAGAAATCTTTTCCATCTTCTCATACAGTTTTTTGTCAACTAGTTTACTTTTAAGAATTTCTTTTTTAGTAAGGCGCTCGTCATGGACTTTTTTTCCAACCTCAGGATGGGTGGTAGGGGTAATGACAGGCTTTGGAAGTTTTTGATTTTTTGTAAGTCCGTCGGGAAATTTGATTCCATAAATTATTCTTTCTCCTTTTTGATAGGATGGCCAGATCGAGGTAGGTGTTACCCCTGTCATATATCCTCTTACGACCATTTCTACCGGGATCGGTTCACAGTTCCTTGTAACCATGACATTGGGATCCGGTACTGCTACCATATGGTTTTGAATTATTTGTTTTGTTTTCTCAAACCAAAACTTTGAAAGCAGGTTCAAAACAGCGCCTTTTTGAGGAATATGCCCAAGCATCACATCAAACGCCGATTGCCGGTCCGTAGTTATGAGTATTCTTTTATCCCCGATTACGTAAATATCACGGACTTTGCCCTGAAGTTTTTTTTGCCCATTTAAAGTAAGCGTTTTGAAGACCTTCATCAACCCTTAAGATAATTTTTATACTTTATTTTTTCCAGGCGCTTTGCTTTTTTTAAAACCTCTATTTTCATAGCGGTCTTATATTTGTTTATCTTTTTTTTATATGTTTTTCCTAATATCTGAATAGCGAGAAGAGCCGCATTCTTAGCTCCGTTAACCGCGACGGTTGCAACCGGTACACCGGGAGGCATCTGAACAATTGACAATAACGAATCAAGACCGTCCATGGCCTTAGTTTTTATAGGGACTCCTATTACCGGTAGGTGGGTGTGAGCTGCTGTCATTCCGGGAAGATGCGCAGATCCTCCTGCGCCGGCGATTACTACCTTTACTCCTTTTTTTTCAGAAGCCTTTACAAAATTTTTTACGCGGTCTGCTGTACGGTGAGCAGATACGATGGTCAGTTCATACGGAATCTTAAATTGGTCGAGTATTGAAGCGGCTTCGGACATGACCGACAGATCTGAATCAGAACCCATTATTATTGCTACCTGTGGTTTCATATCGAAATGTATTTTCTTGCCAGTCGTGCTTTTTTATATGCTTCTTTGATATTTTTATCCAATACTGTGATATGGCCCATTTTTCTATCGATTTTGGTTTCCATTTTACCATAGACATGTACATAGACCTGCGGCATCCTAAGAACTTTATCTAAGCCTCTAAGCTTGGCAGGGCCGGTCCGTTCTCCTAGTATATTAATCATTACAGCAGCAGGTACGGTTAAGTCGGTTTTACCCAGTGGAAGCCCGGTTACGGCGCGTATATGTTGCTCAAACTGTGAAGTAATACAAGCCTCTATTGTGTAATGACCTGAATTATGCACGCGGGGTGCAATTTCGTTAATTAACACATCACCTTTATTTGTAAGAAACATCTCGATGCCAAATACTCCCGCTCCTTTTAAAGATCTCATTACTTTTTTCCCAAGCTTTTCTGCTTTCACTTTAATTTTTTTGGAAACAGGTGCAGGAGCAGCGACCGTGTGGCAAATATTGTTTTTATGTACGGTTTCACTCAAAGGGTAAATGGCAATGTCTCCGTTGATGCTCCTTGCAACGACTACAGAAAGCTCTTTAGTAAATGGTACGAACTTTTCTACATAGAGTTTGCGCCCCTTTAATTTTTCAACCCCGTTTTTTATATCTTTTTCATTCCGGATTAAAGCATTGCCACGGCCGTCATATGCATCAAAACGAGCTTTTAATAAAAAAGGATAACCGAATTTTTGAGCAGTGGTTTCGATCTCATATTCGTTATCAATCTTGATAAATTCTGCGGTTGGAATCCGATTTTTTCTTAAAAAGGTCTTTTGTAGAAATTTATCTTTAATGATCGAAAGTGTTTTAGCAGACGGGTTTACCTTGACCCCACTTTTAGCAAACTGGTTTAATATTTTTGCGTTTGCGAGTTCAATCTCAAAAGTCAGATAGTCGGATTTCCTTGCAAGTTTTCTAATTGCCGTACTGTCTTTAAAATCTGCGACTATCTGCGAGTCAACCACCTGTCCCGCAGGACTTTGCGGAGTAGGGTCAATCACATGTACATCAAAGCCCAGCTGTTTTGCGGAAAAACCCATCATTCTTCCCAGCTGCCCGCCGCCTACGATGCCAATTCTTTTTTTCACAACGACTTTTTTATTTTTTTTACTAACTGCAAAGATCTTTTTTTCGCAGTTCCGGTGTGTTTAGTCACATCTAACATTTTCTTCAGCTCTTTTTCGGTTAAGTATTTTGAAACAGTGCTATCTTCCTTAAGAAGTACCTGGATAGGATTTAGTTTGCCGTCTTGAATCTCTTCCCAGGCCTTCATTGAGATAGTTCTTAATAACTCATGCGCTTTCTGTCTATCAAAACCCTTTTTAACCAATTCAATTATTATGTTTTCAGTAGAGGAGAAAGGACCATAGAGAGAGAGATTATATTCGATTCGTTTTGAATGAATCTGGAATCCATCAAGGATTTTAGAAAGAGTCAAAAGAATTTCATCTGTCGGCAAAAAGGCATCCGGAAATATTATTCTCCGATTAGCCGAATCATCGAGCGTTCTTTCAAGATACGAATGAGTTGCATTTCCAAGTGCGACCTGTGGAAGAGTAGAGACATACCGGGCAAGCGATGTAATTTTCTCTGATCTGATTGGATTTCTTTTAAAAGGCATCGCAGATGATCCCACCTGATTTTTACCAAAGGGCTCAGACCACTCACCATAGGCAGGGGACTGCATGATCCGAAGATCATTGGCAAATTTTGCAGAAGAAGAAGCGATACTATTTAAGACACTTAAAACCAGATAGTCAATTTTTTTTGTACTCACTTGTGAGCTAACAAGAAACGGATTCAGATCAAGATCGTTCATTACCTTATCTTCAAGTTGTGCAGAACTCATCTTCTTTCCTTCCAAAATCTTTTCATAACTCGCCGATGTCCCGACAGCACCTTTTATACCTTTTGCTTTCAGCTGTGTTTTTACAAACCTCAAAAGTTCAAGATCAATAAGAAAATCCTGCGCATAAAATGCAAGGCGGTATCCTACAGTAGTTGGTTCTGCAGGCTGTAGATGGGTGAACCCCATACAGGCTACATCAGCATATTTCCCGATCAATTTATTAAATAACTTGAGAGTTTGAACCACATTTTTTTCGACATTGTCCAAAGCCTGTTTGATCTGCATCGTCGAAGCATTGTCAACGATGTCATAGCTTGTTGCGCCAAGATGTATTTTTCCTCCGCCCTTTTTTGCAGTTTCAGCAAATTCTTTAATAGCAGCGACGACGTCGTGATTAGTTTGTTTCTCAAGTTGAAGTATTCTTGAAATATTTATTTTGTTTTGATTTCGTATCAGATCGTCAAGTTCTTGTTTGGAAAGTAGTCCAGCCCTACGTTGCGCCCTTGCTAAAGAAACCCAAATTTTCCTCCACAGTATGTATTTATTTTTCTCACTAAAGATCTGACGCATCTCTTCCGACCCATACCTCCACGAAAAAACAGAGGTGTAAGTATAGTCAGTGATTTTTTTGTCCTCTTTCATATGATTTAATATAAACTTCAGTCTTTTGCGAGGAGACATGACAGGTACTATTATCGGCCTTAAACCGACCCTATTATATGTTTCAATTAAGAGTTTTTCTATCTGCTTTGCCTGACGATGGTTTTCTACCCTAGCATGGTCTTTTACAAAAGGAAGCATCCGAAATAGAAAAACTTGTTTGTATGACAACTTTCCATTCATCTTCTTGATAAGTTTCTTAGAATTTCCTCCGGCGTGTTTAATGTATGCGAAACTGTCCGGAATAGCTCGATCCATAAATACAATTTCATCGGATGAGAATTGTTTTTCCCTTTGAATATTTAGCGTAAGGATTTTCAATTGAAATTCAAGTTCATTTTTCCTGATTTCTGAAGCTTCCTTTCCTTTACGTATCTGTTCCTCTATAAAAATCCGTGCTGGTTCATAAGAAGTAAGAAATCCTTTTTCCTCAAGAAGTTTGAGCACCGTGGTTTTTCCGGAACTCGGACCACCGGTGAATACATAAAAGTTATTTTTTTTCATACTCTCTCGGGATAAATACGGCGGCCCCCTAATATAATTTCATGAAATCCTAATCCTTGAGCCATTTGTTCTTTCGCACTATGCACTTTTCTTTTCAATTCGCCCCAGTCGCCAAATATAAACGAATTCGGTCTCATTCCCGGACTCAAAGTAAATTGTTCTCCGAAACGACCAAATAATATTCCAGATCTTTCGGCCATGCCGCCATCTTTTTTTGGATCGTCGCCAATAAAAACAATACGGGGTTTTGTTTTTTCTCCGCGGTCTCTAATATTTTCATCCGTCATCATTCTGTTTTTGCGCATCCACTTAAAGTGGGCAAGCGCCAACGGAAATGCAGAAGGTTTGACTCTTCGTTCTACTTCTTTCGGAAATTTCAGTCCTCTGATCTCGTCCTCTGTAACTAAAATACCGGGTCTTTTTAATCCCCATGTATCAAAAGTTTTCTCAATAAATAAATCATGTCCGGAAGAGACAACTGCAAAATCTATCGCGACATCTTCATCACAGTGTTCATCGACAGATCGATAGAAATCTAAAAAACCCTTAGTCGGACGAGGCCATTCGTCTCCAATTTCACCTAAGGTATAGCTTAACTTTGCCCTCACCAGCAATTCCGAAACTGTTGATACGGAGTCATCGCTCCAAATCAGCGGAGCACCTTTGCCCTTTGGGACAAGTCCCTGAAGACCATCGCGGTTAGCTTCTAAAAATTTTTCAGCAGCATAAAGAATAATTTCACGTTGTGTATCTGATGCGCTTGCAAGAATATCATAAACCAATTCCTGGGGAGCGCGGTTTTGTAAGCCCCCTTGTTCGTTATAAATACCCAACCCAACTTCTGTTAAAACTTCTCTTACTGCCAAAGAATAAGATTTGGCGACGTCCAATTTATTGGGACTTGGCTCAAAAGTATGAGCTATTGTTTCGTCAAAATCCAAAACAAACAAATATCTCATTTTTAGTGCTATATTGTACAACTGAACAAAGACAATTTCATTTGGTAAAATTAGCATGCAAATGAACTCTCATAAAAAATCACTAAGGGTTGGTGTCGTAAGATTTCCCTGTTCAAACTGCGATTTTGATACGCTCCGCTTTTTTACAAAGTTCGGACACAAACCAGAATTTATTTGGCATATGGATAAAAAAGTTCCGGATTACGATCTTCTCGTGATCCCCGGAGGATTTGCATTTGGAGACAGAGTGTATAGAAAGGCAACAGGACGCTACGAAATAGATCCGGGAGTCCAAGCGCTGCGCTCTCCTGTCATGAAAGTAGTACATGAGTACGCAAAAAGAAGAAAGCCAATATTGGGGATCTGTAATGGATTCCAGATTTTAGTAAAAGCCGGATTACTTCCCGGAAAACTAAATCAAAACAGTTCTCATAAGTTTTTTTGTGACTTTACGACCTGTAAAGTAGTCGGAGATTCCTTTTTCGGAAATAAAAAAATGCTCGGGAGAAAATTTAAAGTACCGGTAGCACACGGATACGGAAGATATTCAGTCACAAAAACAGATTATAAAAAATTGAAAAATAATAAACAGATTTTTTTACAGTATCAGGATTTTAATCCCAACGGATCAGAAAAAAATATTGCAGGTGTCACAAATAAACAAAAAAACATATTCGGCATGATGCCTCATCCGGAAAGAACCACCGATGGGAAATATTTTATGGATGCAATAGAAACCTATGTCAGAAACTAAAACCATACTTGAAACGCTTGCTGAGGCGATGAGTAGCGAGCACACCAGTTATAAAAGTACAAAAAAGCTTCTTCCACTTCTTCCCACCAAAGGCAAGCAAGTGATCCAAGGTCCCGGAGAAAACGCAGGAATTATTGATCTTGGAAAAGGATGGGCGCTTGCTATAAGAGTCGAGAGCCACAATCATCCGACATTTTTAAAGCCCTATCACGGAGCAGCCACCGGCGTCGGAGGCATCTTAAGAGATATTTTCACGATGGGTGCGCGGCCGATCGGAAGTCTGGATTTCCTGAGATTCGGAGTTGATAAAAAAGGAAAAGAATTATTATGGGGAGCTGTGAATGGAATCGCAGACTACGGAAACTGTATAGGCGTGCCCACTGTCGGAGGAGATGTCTTTTTTGATAAAACGTACAATAGAAACTGTCTGGTCAACGTAGCGGCATTCGGATTGGTGAAAAAGAAAAATATCATTTACGGCAACGCTCTTACTCCCGGAAGCGACCTTATCTATGTAGGGGCGCGTACAGGAAGAGACGGTGTCGGTGGAGCGCAGATGGCATCTGCAGCACTCGACACCGCAGAAGAAGGAGCCGTACAAAAAGAAGATCCATTTTTGGAAAAACTTTTACTTGAAGCATGCTGCGAACTTGCCGAGACAGATTGGATAGAAGGAATGCAGGATATGGGAGCAGCCGGACTTTTATGTTCAACTACAGAAGTCGCACTTCGTGGAAGAAGAAGAACGAAAAAAAATCTCGGGACTAAAGTATATTTAAACCGTGTTCCTACCAAAGCATCACGGATGACTCCCATAGAATTCCTTTTGTCAGAGTCTCAAGAGAGGATGTTGATCGTAGGAAAGAAAAAACATAGAAAAAAAATTCTCGATCTTTTCAAACATTGGGATCTTGAGGCTTGCGTGATAGGTGAGGTGACTAATGACGGCAACTACACTATTATCTACGACACACCGAAGAAAAAAAATATCAAACTTGCGATGAAGTTCGACGAGGTAATACCTGATGTATATGATGATTGGAAAAAGGAAAAATGGAAAACTCAAAAATCTCCATATAAAAAACCGTCAAAAAAAATCGTAAAAGATATCTGGCAACAGTATGACTGGATGGTAGGAACGAGAACTCTTAAGGGTCCGGACAAACCCGGACACTATGCTGTGCTCGATTTACATGAAATCGGAAAAAAACTGGTCATAAGCTGGAGTTCTGATGAAGGAAGGTCGAACAAGAATCCAAGAAAAGGCATAGAGTACGCATTTGATAAATGTCTAAAGTATCAAAGAAAACTGAAGGCAAAACCGCTTGGGATCACAAACTGTCTTAATTTTGGTCATCCCAAAGATTCAATGGGAGCTTTTGCAGAAACTATCAAGGGACTTAGAGCCCGGAGTTTAAGATATAAGATCCCGATTGTCAGCGGTAATGTGAGCTTGTACAATGCTCATGGGAACGCTTCAATAAAACCAACACCAACTTTAGTGATGGTTGGGCTCGCAAATTGATATGAAAGAAAAACTGGATCAGTTAGTCGTTGACATCGAGTTCTTGTTGATCAGCGTAATACAAGGAGTTGCTCTGGCAGCACTTGCTGCATCCGCAGCTCCGATCGTCGCCGCTCTTCAGTATGAGTATTGGCTGTATATCATCTCAGCCTTTATCTTTATTCTTATATTCTGGTCACAAGCGATCATGCATGTACTTGGTTTCATCCGCTGGCCGCTTGATATGATGCATAACTTTTTATATTTATTCGCAAGCCTTATCGAGGTGATGGCTTTCAGCGAGATGACAAAACCTCTTATATGGTTTATCTTTATTTTTGTTTTTGTATGCGTGTCAGGAGTACTGTATGTATACGACTTTTTTCTTATTAAAAAATGCAAAGATGATCTTTGCAAAACTCCTGCTGGAAAAGCCCTTTACAAAAGCTTATACGACGAACAACTTTTTGATATGAAAATCTATGTTCCTGCAGGACTATTGTTTACCGGGACCTGCGCATATCTTATCTATTCAAACCCACAATTATTTCTGACTCAGCGCTATCACGTTTTGCTGGTAGGAATACAAGTACTTTTCGGAATTACTATTATTTTCACGTCACTACGAACTCTCAAAAAAAGACTTGAGCTCATCGCAAAAAACACATAACATTTTTACTATGGATAAAAATTTACAAAAAGCAACATTTGGCGCAGGATGCTTCTGGCAGGTAGAGGAAGACTTTCACCATGTAGATGGGGTAAAAGCTACAGCTGTCGGATACGAAGGCGGCAATGTAGAAAACCCGGATTATGAAACTGTTTGTACAGACCGCACAGGACATGCAGAGGTAGTTGAAATTACATACGATCCGAATGAAGTTAAATACGAAACTCTCTTAGAAACTTTCTGGAAAAATCACAATCCCACCACTTTAGACAGGCAGGGCCCGGACGTCGGATCACAGTACCGTTCTGCTATCTTCTATCACAATGATGAGCAAAAAAAGATTGCAGAGAAATCAAAAGAGGAGCTTGAGAAATCGGGTAAATGGAAAAATCCTATCGTTACCCAAATAGTTCCTGCACAAACCTTTTGGAAAGCAGAAGATTATCATCAGAAATATCTTCATAAACGTGGATTAACTTCCTGTAGATTTGCCTGATATGCTAAAGAAACTTCTTTTTGATGTCGAAAGGTTAAGAAATCCCAAAAAGGCGATAATTATGTCAGGCTTTTTCAAAACAGGTAAAGGCCAGTACGGTGAGGGTGATGTATTTTTTGGTTTGACTGTACCTCAACAAAGGATTGTTGCCAAGAAATATAAAAACCTTCTTCTTGCTGACATCCAGACTCTTCTAAAGAGCAAGATTCATGAGCACAGATTGATCGCACTTATCATCTTGGCTGAACTATATAAAAAGGCTGATGAAAAGATTAAAAAAGAAATTGCAAAATTTTATCTCAGAAATACCAAATTCATTAACAACTGGGATCTAGTGGATCTTTCTGCAGAAAAAATACTCGGGGAGCATTTTATGGATCGAGATAAAAAAATCATTTACAAATTGGTCAAGTCTAAAAATATCTGGGAGCGGAGAATTGCGGTTTTGACCACGTTTCAGTTTCTAAAAAACCACAAATTCGACGACACATTAAAAGTCGCGGAATTATTACTGAACGATACTCACGATCTTATACACAAAGCAACCGGATGGATGTTGCGCGAGGTAGGGAAGCGGGACAGAGCGACAGAGGAAAAGTTTTTACTGAAACATTACAAAAAAATGCCCAGAACTATGTTGCGCTATGCTATTGAACACTTTGACGAAAAAAAAAGAAAGTTCTACTTAAAGAAGGAAGCTGCTTGAGCCGTTACAAGACTTTGAGTGTCCCGACTCCATCGTGAACCATAATCATGGCCGGTGTTATTTTGTTTTCTTCTAAGAAGACGATCAAGAGAAAACCATCTCCTTTTTTCAGGAGCAGAATCTAGTTGCGCATGGATACCTTGAATTACTCTTCCGTTTGGGATCTCGTAAACTTGCAAACGCATTTGTCGTCCTGAGCTGACTTCACCTGCTTTTGCTTTCCATCTAAAGTCAAAAACAAAAGTGGGAATTGACACACGATCTTCACTTGACCGCACGACCTCACGATAAAATTCTCCCACGACTTCCTCACCAAACTCAACTGCAGTGGGATGAACTTGCTCTAGGTCTTCTATACTCTCAATACCAACCATCAGGCTTTTTAGCTGATCTGGCACTTCTTCGAGTCTTCGTGTAACACGCAAATGGTCAGTAGTTCTCAGTCCTTCTGAAGTGGCTCTCGAAGATAGATCTTGAAGAGTAGAATAGAGAGGGTCGGAAGCTAGACTTTCTTCGTGTTGTGTTACCTCTGGACTTTGAGGAGGTCTCATAGATTCAATAGGCTCTCCGAGAGGAGCGCGCGAAATCGTCCGGTTTGCACCTGGTCGTAATTCGACTGACGCCATATATATCTACTCTAAGTATTAGCGCACTATTTTGTAAATGCAAGCGCATTTTTGTACGTCCGTTTTTGATACAATTAATAGATGAAAAAGAGAAAGGGAAAAAAACGGAATCTGACTGTTTTTTTGATCCTGGGTCTCATAATTTTTGTAGGTCTTTTGTTCACCTACCTCCAGAAATCAAAGGAGAAACTGATCTGTTCAAGTGAAAAAACCTGCACCCAGCCCAGAGGCGTATGTATGCCCGGAGGAGTATGTCTTAATTAAAACTCATGCATAAGGAATTTCTGGATAAATTTTTTCACTATGCCTCACGCGCGGTAATCATTATTCCGATACTAGCAATTGCCGCCGTACTACTTCTTGCTAAAAATCCCTTTCAAAAAACCGAAAGTATCTCTACACCTATTAAACCCACCCCTCAAGAAGAGGAAGTTAAAAAGCCATCTTTTGACCTAAATGGAAGTTATTACTGCGACGTGCAGTCAAAGGATTCCTCAACCTCAGCTTATATTAAAAACAAGGCAATAGCGGTGGTTACAGAGGAGAAGGGTTTAACCACGCGTACTGTTTTTGTGAAAGATTGTCTATATTCCTGGGATGCTGATAGCTTAAGAGGAGAGAAGACCTGCGGATTGTCCCAATATGTCTCAATACTCGAAGCACTCGGTCAATTCGGTCTGGCAAATCCGGACTCAATTCTGGCCACAATACTGGGTAACAAAAACGCAACTGGGTCGGGAGTCTCTTTTAATAAGGTTTGTAAGGCGAAGACTATCAAGCAGGATTCTTTATTTGAGGTTCCTCAAAACGTATTCTTTATTGAAAAAAAGCCGTCGGGTAAATAAAAAGCCCCGGCTATGACCTACTTTCCCCAGCTCCGCTTTGGAGTGAGTATCATTGGCGCTGGCTCGTTTCACTTCTCTGTTCGGGATGGAAAGAGGTGGTACCAAACCGCTCAAATAACCAGGGCGAGAATAATTATATGAAAAAAACTCTAAATTCGCAAGTTAAATAAGCCTCTTTATGTATAATATAGGCAATGGCAGGCATCCCTTCGGGCTCTTCACACGACCTTTTCCACTCTTTTTGTGTCCGACCGGATATCACGTTTGAGAATCAGGCTGCTAACGAAGAGGTTGTTTTGGTATTACGGGCAGCTCCTGTAACCCAAATTCCGTGGATCATAAATGTAATCATTCTTTTTATTCTGCTTATCATCGGCAACATTGTATTTTTTGGCTACTTAAACGGAATACAGGCATTTTTTCTCAACTTCTTCCTGTCTATCTTTATTCTGGGATACGCATGGCTCAACATTCTTGTCTACATATTTAATGTAGGAATAATTACAAATAAGAAAATTACCGATGTAGACTTTAGTGCAATTGTCTATAAGGAAGTCACCGAGGCTAAGCTCGACAAGATAGAGGACGTGACCTCAAAAGCAGCCGGCTATTTTGAATCTCTCTTTAACTACGGAGACGTATTCGTACAGACTGCGGGAACCGACGCAAACATTGAGTTTATAAAGGTAAAAAGACCTTCGGATGTAGTGAATTTCATTAACGATTTAACCGGCATGGAATGAACGTCTTGCAGTTATTTAATACAGCCAGCCCGCTCGATCTTGTCATTAAGGTCTTCGCGGTCGTTTCAAGCATCCTTTTTTTCATCTTTTCACTCGTACTCTATCGTCAGACTCAGGTAATGGTCCGCACGCTTCAAATGAAGCACAACTGGGTAGCGGTGCTTATATCTTTCATCCAGGTCATAATCGCCCTAGTACTGCTTCTTATTGCCTTTTTTGTCGTATAGGCTTAAGCTAAGAGTATATGCTCTTTTCAGAATTTGCAGCCTATAAGAAGGATGCTTCTGAGCAGGAATTTCACGATTCTATCTGTGAAAACAACTTCTTCATAGTTCTATCGACCCAGGACGGCCTAACCGGTGAAAAAGGTCAGGAAATCCTAAGGAAATTAGCCTCCGACATAGCAGAGCAGAAGATCGAGAAACTGGCTGATCTTGATGCATATATTTCGGATTTTTTTAAAACGGCAGAGCTACCTGCACATTTTTCTGTAGCCTGCGGATATTTGATAGAACACATCCTGCTTCTAAAAACAGTCGGAAAGGGAACGGTTTTTATTCAACGTCAAGGAAAAGTTAATAAACTTCTGGGAAGTAATCTGACTGCCTCCGGGCATATTGAAAACGGCGATGTAATAATCTTTTCGGTTAATGTCAAGAACGATGCTGACCCGAGCCAGCAGTATAAAAAAGCACTGGAAAAGGGTACCGCAGAAGCATCAGCTGCAGAACTCGGATCAATACTTGGCTCCGAAGATCACGGAGAAAAGGTAGCGCTTTTCGCAAAGTTTGAAAACAAAGAGCAGGAATTAACACAGGAAGACAAAAAGCTCGTAGACGATCCCACTGCATCGGTGGTGGCTTCAGAGATTGCTATGAGTAAAAGTTCTCCTATCAAGGATTTTATCGACAATGTCCGAAGTCAACTGCAAGGTCAAGACAAGAAAAAGAAGATAACGATGATCGTGGTGGCGGTAGTACTGGTGGTTTTTATATGGAGCGTAATATTGGGCTACCAAAGGCGTGCCAATGCAGCTATTGATCAAAAAACACAGGAAACCAAGGAGCTGGTCACAGAAAAACTAAGGCAGGCCGACGACGTAGCCTTTCTCAATCTCGCCCGCGCTACTGCTTTGATCAACGACGCAAAAGAAGATGTAAGGAGTCTCAAAAAAGAACTTAAAGGCAAGAAAGAAAACGAGGTAAAGGATCTGGAAAAAATAATCGCAGAACATGAAGAAAGGATTCTTAAAAAGGAAGAGCGTGTATTCGAAGAATTTTTCGATCTATCTGTGGAAGACAAACAGGCGTCAGGAACCAGGATGTACCTTGATGAAGATACATTAAGCATTCTGGACTCCAATGCTGGAGCGGTCTATCTATTTTCCCTTTCAAAAAAGTCACTTGATAAAAAATCAGCTTCTCAGCTTAGAGGAGGCAGTATGGTAGCCAACACCGGTGAAACGATCCTGGTATTTCAAAAAGGAAAAGGAATAGTTGCTGTAGATGCTGAAGGGAAGACAAGCGAAGCAGTCGACAATGACCCCGGGTGGGGAAGTATTGACGACATGATAACCTACAATAAAAATCTCTATCTTTTGGACGGACAGAAGGGAGATATCTACAAGTATGTACCTGCGGAGAAAGGCTTTTCCGGCATAAGCTCCTATTTTAAAGGTCAGGATAAGCCTAATATCGTTGATTCAAATTCATTGGCGATCGATCTTTCGGTATACGTCGGCTTTCCGGATGCTATTACAAAGTTTACAAGCGGGGTTAAAGAGGAGTTCAATCCCACATTCCCGGAAAGCGGAGTACATATCGATAAAATCCTGACAGGTACTGATATTGAAAAGATTTATGCATGGGATAAGAAAAAATCTACGCTTTACGTCGTAAATAAAGACGGAGTGTATGAACGGCAGATCAACTCTTCGATTTTCTCAAGCGCCGACGACGTCGTAGTCTCAGGTAATAACGCTTTAGTATTAAAAGGATCCAAGATCTATACGGTAGGAGTCAACTGATTACTTGCCCTGCGGGTTGAGGTTGAACTGGAATCCCTGACCGGTATCCTGCACAATCTTGCCTCCGAGAATCGTACCCATAAGCACATTGAAGATTACAAGAGCAGCAATAATTACGATTATTCCAATAAATGCGTTTTGGATCTTTTGGCGGGCCTTTAAGAGTTTTTCTTTTTCTCCGCCGGATGTGATCCAGTCAAGACCTCCCCACAGAAGATATATGAGAGTTACTATGCCTGCTACTACCAGAAAAAGTTGAATACCGGTCGTGAGCAATTTTCCCACAGGATTTGAACCAGTGGCAAACTCCGATCCCGGAGGCGGCTTAACAGTTCCGAATATTGATTTTGTGTTTACCTGTGCCAATTTCATAATGGCAGATCAACTTTCAGTATCATCTCTATAATTTTCATTGTAAGGAAACTGGTAAGCACTATCAAGAGTCCGATAAGGGCATATTTTATGATTCCCTGCGCCCGTTGGATGTTTTTCGGTTCGCCTCCAGCCGTGATGATGGTATATCCGCCAAAAAAAAGAGCAAAAAGAAAGACGAGAGCTGCGCCTATAAAAAGAGCAGGTACAATCAAATTTACGATTGCGCCGATGTCTCCATATTTGGCAAGAGGGTTGTTTTGAGTTTGAGAGAAGTCAACAGCGTAGACAGGACCCATAGTGAAAGTCTATTTTAAACCAATTTCAAAGTCAACAGGTATGAGATTCGGGAATTAAGCGGTAAAAAAATGTATAATACATCTTATGTTTGAGCCTTCTTTTTCAATCTCCAATAAGGTTCTCATGAATATCTCACGGATAGAAGCAGCAGAAGAGGTGATAAAGCACGCTCCGCTATTGCCGCTTTGGGAAAAGCAGTTTAAAGAAGACGCGGTAGTACGTGCTGTCTTTCATGGCACCCACATCGAAGGAAATCCTTTGCAAAAAGAAGAGGCTAAAGACATATTGCTGGGAAAGGAAATACTGGCGCGCCCACGGGATATTCAGGAGATCATAAACTACCGGAAGGTAATCGAGTTTATCGATGATGAGGCAAAGAAAAAAATAAGCAACATCACGGTTTCCCTTATCGCGAAGCTGCACCGGTTGGTGGTACAGGACATACTTCAGGATGACCAATCCGGAGAATACAGGAAAACACAGGTGGTTATAAAAAACTCAAGCACCGGAGAGATAACGTTTAGACCGCCACCACCGGTTGAGGTTCCGTTTTTGATGAGGGAGTTTATCTACTGGCTTAATAAAGATCATTCGGGCGAGATTCATCCGGTCCTTAAGGCAGGCATTGCCCACCACGAGATGGTGAGGATTCATCCCTTTATCGACGGAAATGGTAGGGTAGCGCGGGCGCTTGCGATGCTTATCATGTTTCTAGGGGGATATGATATCCGTAGATTTTTTTCTCTTGAAGAATATTACGACAAAGATGCGCTGGCTTATTATGAGAATCTTCAAAAAGCATCATCAGGCGATCTAACATCATGGCTTGAATACTTTACAGCCGGTGCCGGTGTCGAATTTGATAAAGTAAAAGAAAAAATACTAAAGCTTTCCCGGGATGTTAAACTCAAGGAACAGTTCGGAGGAAGACAGATATTTCTTTCGGAGCGGCAGGTCAGGATAATTGAGTATATTGACGAAGTAGGATATCTTCAAAACCAAAGTTTTTCGACCTTGTTTCCTGAAATATCCGAGGACACTGTACTGAGGGACATTCAGGACCTATCTCAAAAAAATCTTATTAAAAAAATCGGGAGCACCAAAGCAGCCCGTTACGTAAAGTTATGAAAGCATACCCGACAGAAATAATTTATCTAGGATTTTTCCTCCCGGCTCTATTCTCGCTCACTTTCTTTGTCGAAGGGATTTACAAGATCTATAAACATGAGGAAGGACTTTTGACTTTGGGACTTGGATGTCTATTTTTGCTCGGTCTTGGAGCCTTTTATTTTTTTATCATCGCTAAATGAAGTTTTCACAGCTTGCGGTTTTTATAGAAAAGATCGAAAAAACCTCTTCTAGATTGTCGATCACCCATCTTCTGGCAGAGCTTTTTAACAAGCTAAAACCCGATGAATTCGATAAGACAATTTATCTTTTACAGGGCCGGGTACGCCCGATGTACGAACCAATCGAGTTTGGGATCGGTGAGAAAAACGTGATCCGCAGTGTTGCGGTGGCACTTCACCTTGAACGAAAATATTTTGAGACCGAATATAAAAAGGCCGGAGATCTTGGAATGACAGTCGAGCATTTCAAAAAACAGTTCACCTCATTTGATGAAAAGGATTTGACGATAGTCGAAGTCTACGAACTGCTTGATCAGCTTGCAAAAAAAAGCGGTTCAGGTTCACAGGAGGGAAAGATCAATCTTCTCGCCGAGCTTATACGCCAGCTCGATCCTTTATCAAGCCGCTACATCGTAAGAATCCCAATCGGTGCGCTCCGACTGGGATTTTCGGACATGACCGTCCTTGATGCATATTCGTGGATGCTGAAAAAGGACAAATCTCTTCGTCCCAAGATAGAAAAAGCATATCACGTAAGGCCGGATCTTGGGTATATCGGAGCGGTACTCCGCGAAAAAGGAGAAAAAGGTTTAAGCAAGATTCATCCAAATGTTTTTACACCGATTCTTATGATGAGGGCGGAGCGATTATCATCAGGCAAGGAAATAGTTGAAAAAATAGGCAGATCAGCAATAGAGCCCAAGTACGATGGTTTCCGTCTGCAGGCACATTTTAAAAAAACAAAAGCCGGAAAAGAGGTACGCCTATACTCCCGTAATCTTGAGGAGGTTTCCTACATGTACCCGGACATAGTGGAGGGTATCAAAAAACAGGCTAAGGTCAATGAAATGATCTTTGAAGGAGAAGCTATCGGATATGATGCAAAAAGAGACCGGTTTCTTCCGTTTCAGGAGACCTCACAAAGAAAGAGAAAATATGATATCGAAGAAAAGGCAAAAGAGATACCTCTTAAATTTTTTACCTTTGAGCTTTTGTATAAAGACGGTGAGGATTATATCAATAAGCCCTTTACCCAGCGGAGAAAAGCATTGGTAGAGAGCATTCATACCAAGGGAACGGTTGCCGTGGATACCATATTCGTTGCCGAAGAAACTCTTACGGACGATCCCGAAGAAGTGGAAAAGATTTTTGCAGATGCCTTGGCAGAAGGTTTGGAGGGCATAATAGCGAAAAAACTTGAAGGGACATATCAACCAGGCGCTCGCGGGTCAAACTGGATAAAACTTAAGAAAAGCTATTCCTCAAAAATTGACGATACTATCGACTGCGTGGTATTTGGATATGATTTCGGGAAAGGTAAAAGAACAGGTTTCGGCATCGGGGCTTTTTTGGTCGGTGTATTTGACGTGAGCCGCGACAAATATGTGACGATTGCGAAGATAGGTACCGGACTGACCGACGATGAATGGCGTGAGCTTAAGAAGCGCTCTGATAAATATAAAGCAAAGAAAAAGCCTCCTCAATATGAGGTAGATAAACAGATGGAGGTTGATGTGTGGGTAAATCCGTCGATCGTAGTCGAGATACGGGCTGATGAGGTAACCCGTTCTGCCGTACATACCGCCGGGCGCACAATGAAAAAAACCAAAAGCGGCTCTGCCCTTGAGGTGGATACGCAAGGATATGCGCTCCGGTTTCCGCGCCTTGAGCGCTTCCGTGATGATAAGAAGCCTGATGATGCAACCTCGCTTACCGAGCTTAAAAAATTCTTTCAGTCGCAGAAGAAGTAATCATTACTCAATCAAGATCTTTTATCGCAGATACCACTGCTTTTGAGGAGGTCAGGAAGCTGTACATTTTGTGAACTCCCTGGAAAAAGACCTTCGCGTTAAGAATAAGCATCTTAGACTCAAGAGAGAGATCGTAGTGTAGCTTTATCGTATTTATGACGCGCTCCGGATATTCGACAAAAAATGAATCTGGTTTGTTTTTGATTCTTCGTGCCGAAAACTTGACCAGAAGCTTATCATCATAAGAAATCTTTCCACCTGCCTGATGGATATGAATCGAAAGATCAATGTCTTCATGTACCTTTGAGTCATCAAGACAGACTTTGTTTCTCACCTTTTTCCAGATCTCTTTGGTGATAACCATGTTAGGACCATTGAGAGGGTAGTGTTTGAGTAATTTTTTCATGGTTTTCAGATAGATCTTGTAGACCATAGTCACAAACTGAGGCTGGAAAACAGTCATCGTATCAAGATCATAAAATTCAATAAGTCCAAGCAGTGCATCCGGTTTCTTTTTTTTGCCAAAATCAGCCTTGATCCGCTTGATCCATGTCGGAGGGAGGATGGTAT
Organism: Candidatus Microgenomates bacterium; assembly: GCA_025451885.1. Lineage (GTDB taxonomy): Bacteria > Patescibacteriota > Microgenomatia > UBA1406 > GWC2-37-13 > 2-01-FULL-40-42. The sequence continues at coordinate 10,035 of JANWJL010000036.1, read as the reverse complement.
CAGCGTCACAACGGGCAATGATCTCATACTGCGCACTGTCAAATCCGGTATTTCTGGCATGAGTAATGCCTTGTTTGGTTTCCTTGATAAGTTTGAGATTAAACTTCTTAGCAATTGCGGCTGTATTGTCCGAGGAGTTATTATCAACCACTATAATCTCATCAGGAGGCACCACTTGTTTTTTGAGGCTGTTGAGGCATGGTTCTAGATATTTTTCTTCGTTGTAGGCAGGTATGACGACCGAAATCTTCATCAAGCTATTTTAGCATATTCCCAAGCTCTAGGAAAAGAAGAAGAAGTACACAAACAGTGCCACAACAGTCCCCAAGGCGATAATGTCGCTTGTGGCATGTTGTATAATCGAGGGTTCAAACAGATCGAAATCCAGTATATTGAAGAGATTTAGGATTCTGTATCTGCCTGTTTGCACGGCATATGCGATAAGGACCACCAGATGAACCGTAGCGCAGGTGAGGATGGTTTTTTTTATAGCCGAAAGAAATCTATCCATTCCTATAGCTTCATTCTAACAGATGATATAATAGATCTACCTTTTTTCCTATGAAGCCGTTTTTTTCGATAATAACACCGACCTTAAACGAGGAACGGTTTCTCCCAAAGTTACTGGAGCATCTTTCAAAACAAAAAGCGAAAAACTTCGAAGTCATAGTAGTAGACGGCAGATCAGAGGATAAGACCAAAGAAATTGCACGTAGGGCAAAAAAGTCTCTTAACCTCAGTTTTTACGAGAGTCGTGAACGCAACGTATCACTTCAGCGCAATTTCGGCGGACAGAAGGCAAAGGCAAAATATCTGATCTTTCTTGATGCGGATATCGGAGTTCCGCCTTCTTTCACTCAAAAACTCCAGTCCATAGTCACCGCAGAAAAGGGACTGATCTTTCTTCCTGCGATGTATCCTGATGAGCGTAAACCCGAGACACGGGCGGTGTTCCGCGTAAGCAATAAGATTATAGAGACTTCTCAAAATATCGGACGGCCGATACCTTCTCCGGGCGCGCTAATCATTGAAAAAAATCTGTTTTTGAAAATAGGAGGATATGATGAGAAGATTTCACTTGCAGAGGATCACGAGATACTCAAACGGGCTCAGAAATGGGGAGTGAAGGCTAAGTTTCTGCCCACCTTAAAGGTGCGTTTTTCCCTAAGAAGAGCCAAAAAAGAAGGAAGGTTTAAGACGTTGTATAAGTTCGCACTTTCTACCTCACATATACTGTTCACCGGCACCTTGAAAGAGAAGATTTTCGAGTATGAGATGGGCGGTCAGTATCATCTGGACAAGAAAACTAAACAAAATATTGAAAAAGACTACCTGAAAAAAATCAAGGAGTTCTTCCAGCCTTAGGTATTAAAAACCGTGAAAATAGGGTAGTGGTCGGAGTGCTTGAAGTGGATCGTGTCGTTGGATTTTACCGATAGGTTTTTATACAAAACATAATCAAGCTTTAATCTGATCTGAAACAAGCCCAATATCCGCTTTTCAAGCGTGTATACGATGTTATTCGTAGCTTCCTTCAGGCCATAAACACCTATCAGATCTTCGAACCTCCTTCTTCCGTATGGAAAGTTGAAATCACCGGCTATGACTACATGGTTTTTCTTGGTTAAATGCAGATCGGAAAAGGTGTTTTTGATCTGTTTGATTCTAAGATTATTGGTAGCATACAGAGGCGTTAAATGAATATTGTATGTAGTGATCGTGGATCCGTTTTTTACGAAGGTAAACTCATTTCTAAGCACAGTTCTTGGGTTTTTCTGGCCCTTTAATATAAAGGTTATGATCTGGTAGACGCTGCTTGGCAGATTTAAACTTTCCGACTTTGACAGTTTGAAAACCTTTGAATTATAGAATGTTGCGACACCGTAAACCTTTCCAAACCTCAAAAAACTGTTAGAAAAATCAGCCAGTTTGTATCCCAGTTTTTCGATCTTTTTGAGATTGTATTCGTCGGTATTTACCTCCTGAAAAAAGAGAATATCCGGCTTATACCGTATTACAACGCTTTGGAGTTCGTGCAGTGCCTGATTAACAAGAAGGTTGTAGGTGAGAACAGAGAATTTCATATTTGTAGGTAAGGCTCATTATAGTGAAACAGAGATACCTTTTCCATACACAATGAGTCCACAAAAATGTATGAAATCAGATTAGACTGTCCCAGAAGGCTATATTATATCTTATTTTCTATAAGATATCCTATAGAAGCTTAGTATTTTTCTATAGGACTTGACAAATGAATTTTTATACTTTACAGTAAGAATATGAAGCTAAATAAGCCTACCCAAAAAGCCAAACTCTCGGTTAGCACAAAAAACCTAGGACAGGAAGAAATTAATGACTTTACAGGAGTGGAATTCCAGAAACTGAAGCAAAAGAATCTAAGGATTCCTGTGAAGCTTTTTCACCTATAAAAAAAGAGCATCACTACCGCTCGTATAAGGGTGACGACGAGTAGTAATGCTCAAATGAAACAATAGCATAGGTAATTTTTGTTGTCAAGATCTAGTATGGTTTAACCTGATAGATCGCTCCGTTTTTATTGGTACTTTCGAAGATTTTCCTCCCAATTTGACCAAACTTCTTTTCGTCGATTTTCTTGTATTTTTCCTTCTCAAAGTGTGAAACTATGATATAGCCTATTCTATACTTCTTAATCAGTTTTTTAGTCCTTTCCGGGTCAGGCGACTCGTATATCGCGACTATATCCGGGATCCGTTCTCCAACCACAGTTGAGGTACCGCGCCACAGCCATTCATGCACCCACCACCCGGCAACCGTAGGTAGACCCGTATATGCTGAAATCCTGTTGTAGTCGGTATATGAGTCACCTTGAGCCTCAAGAATCGTAGGCTGGCCTTTTACATGCTTATTTAGGTAATCAGCGATCTCCTTGTCTTCAGGATAGTTTTTTGCAAGCCATGAATCACCAACCAGATTCGGCGTTTGTTCGTATTTTCCATAATAAGAGGGAAAGGAAAAGAACGGATAGAGAAACACAAGGAAGAACGGTACCAGAAAACAAGCTTTCAAAACATACCGTTTAAGACCTCTGGATTTCCAGATTAGGTAGAAAACAAAGGTAGATGCAATGCTCATCATGATAAATGCCTGATAGCCAAGCTTAAACATGGTATTAGCCCTAAAATGTGCAGGATAGATATCCTTGATGTAGAAAAACTCCGGAATCAGGATAAGAAAGAAACCAAAAGCGAAGAGACTAAAGATAAAAATCGGAAAGAAGCTCTCACGATCCCGGCTCCATGAGTTTTTGACAAGCCGGAGTACAAGAAGCAATAGAAAATTTATTGCAAAAAATCCCCAAAGTACAAAAAGCATCCACAGCGGCGAGACCTGGCAGTTTCCTTTTTCAAACAAAAAAGGCCCGAGTTTTTTTAAGGCGACGAGCTCCGGGGGACTGCAGTTTACTCCGATGCCCGAGGCAAAGGGTGAAAAATTAATAGAAAACGGTAGTGAAAATAACAAAAAAAACACAAAAACTAAAAGAGTGCTGACCAAAAACGAATAGCTGAAACCATAGACAATGGCAAAACAGATACCCACAAGAAGCAGATAGATCGGACCGTCAAAAGCATTCGTCATGTAATGAACAGCTGTGAGAAATCCAAAAAGAGCAGCATAGGAGATATGGTATTTGGCGTCAAGTTTTTTATACCAGGAAAAACGGTCGTTTTTCGAAAAAGTTTCTTTATTTTTTTTGATCGAACTTCTGACCAGAAAAACCACCAGAAGCGCTATAGTCAGAAGAATAAACGGAATATCAAAAACATGTCCGTGAAGATCCGCCACGACATATGAGTAGGAAGGAAATTCATGGATGGTAAACGGTATAAAGCGCGTGGCATTTGGATACCAGTATTTTTCAGGCGTATATGTTGAAAAGATTTCCCAAAACGGGATGGGTTTTTCGTTGGGATATCCTTTGGTGAATAAATAAATGGTATGCAGATTGCCTGCTAGATTTACCAGATAACTTCCTATTAATCCGAAGATAGCAAGAATCGCAACATTTACTTTTTTTATTTTCAGTACGAGTTTCTCAAACAAATAGATCAGATTAAGACAGATTGAAAAGGCAAGCGTTATGCCCTGGCCAAAAATAGTTGCAAGAATAAGGTTATAACCGACAGAGGAGACAATATTGATGATGCGGATCAGAAAAGCGCCGGTGAGGTGGCCGAAGTAATAGTAATTTATAGGAAAGCCTTGGGGTTGTTGTGCTGTGCCGGAATACCACATATCAAGAGGAGGGAAATACTGACTCCTTAAGATGGAGTTCATGAAACCGAAGTCCATAAATTTTTCCAAGCCCCGGACAGAAGCCTCCTGTCCGCGCGTACAAACAAGAAAAAAGAACGATACTAAAAAAAGAAGTTCTTCGAAGATCAACAGTCTAAAATTTATTTTTTGCTTCTTTTTTCTAAAATATACAAAATTAATACTAAAAAAAACCACAGTAACAAAAGCGATACTAAGCCAGATAAAGGGAAGGATGTGCAGCGTGCTCATGATAAACATGGTGTAAGAGAGGATAAGAATGGCGATGGTTTTGGCAAAAGGATATCCGTGATCGATCCAGGAGGAAAATAAGGTTCTGGTCAGGGGAAAGAAACCGATGCCTAAAACAAGAAGCGCAAGATACCATGAAAACGCAGTGATAAACCAATCCATGCCGTACATTATAAAGCCATTTTTGCTATAATTCCAAACAAGTCTTCCTACCTATGGACAAAACCTTTCAACCCTCCAAATATGAGAAGCATATCTATGAATTCTGGGAAAAAAACAAACTCTTCAGCGCAAAAGTAGACAAAAAGAAAAAACCGTTTTCGATCGTACTGCCTCCTCCAAATGCCAATGCTGCACTTCACTGGGGTCATGCCATGTATGTATATGAAGATGTCATGATCCGGTATCACAAACTGAAAGGATACGAGGTACTATGGCTTCCCGGTGCAGATCATGCCGGCATAGAAACACAGTTTGTATTTGAAAAACACCTGAAGAAAGAGGGAAAAAGCAGATTTGATTTTGAGCGGGAAGCGCTCTTTAAGATGATCTGGGAGTTTGTGGAAGAAAACCGGGGAACGATGGAAAAGCAGTTGAAAAGCCTGGGGTTTGCACTTGATTGGACCAAAGAGAAATATACTATGGACCCGGAGATTGTAGATATCGTTTACGATACGTTTGAAAAGTTGTTTAAAGATGGACTGGTCTACCGGGCCGAACGACTTGTTAACTACTGCGTGGTGGACGGCACATCATTTTCCGATTTGGAAGTCGTAGATCTGGAAGCCGAAAAAAGTCTTTGGTATATCAAGTACCCGGTGGTTGGCGGAGGTCATATAACCGTCGCGACTACCAGGCCGGAGACAATGCTTGGTGATGTTGCTGTTATGGTGAATCCAAAAGACAGACGATATAAAGATCTCATAGGCAAGAAAGTAGAGCTGCCCTTTGTTGGTCGAAAGATTCCTATCATCGCAGATTCATATGTGGATCAGAAGTTTGGTACGGGTGCAGTAAAGGTTACACCGGCACATGACTTTAATGATTACGATGTAGCCAGACGGCACGATCTTCCCCTGATTCAGGTCATTGGTTTTGATGGAAAGATTCAAAGCACTAAAACTCAGTTTGACGGAATGAGGATTAATGCGGCAAGACTGGCGGTGGAAGAAGAACTGAAGAAACTTAATTTATTGGAAGATGTGAAGAAACATAAGCTTGTATTAAAGACATGCTATAAGTGCGGTAAGACTCTGGAGCCGCTTCCTAAGGATCAGTGGTATATAAAAGTTCAACCGTTGGTTGATGAAGCCAAAAAATTGGTTGCAAAAGGAAAGATCAAGGTTCACCCGGCACGGTTTAAAAAACATCTGGTCAGAATCCTGGATGAGTTTATTGATTGGAATATCTCCAGGCAGATTGTCTGGGGAATCCGGATTCCTGCGTACTATTGTCGGAGTACTAAAAAATGGTTTGTCTCCAAAAAAACTCCAGAACAATGCGGACTATGCGGAAAAGATGACTTTATGCAGGATGAAGACACCTTTGACACATGGTTTTCATCAGCCCAGTGGCCCTTTGCCACGCTGCAAAGCACCGGAAAAGATATCTACGACTTTTTTTACCCTACTACAGTAATGGAAACAGGATACGATATTCTGCGCGCATGGGTTTCAAGGATGATTATGATCGGATACTACGCGACAAAAAAAGAGCCGTTTCAAAATATTTTTCTTCACGGCCTGGTCCGTGATAAACACGGACAGAAGATGAGCAAAAGTAAGGGGAACGTACTTGATCCGATGGAGTCTGTAGAAAAATTCGGTGCCGATGCATTCAGGGCAGCACTGTTATTTGGAGTAAAGGAGGGGAATGATGTCACATTTGCAGAAGAAAGAATCATCGGGATGAGGAATTTTGCCAACAAAGTATGGAATATCGGAAGATTTATCCTAATGAACGAAGAGACTGCGGGTAAATCAAAAAAATCCGACAAAAATATTGAAGCATTGAAAAAGGAGTTTAGTAAAGAGAAAGAGCAGTACGAAAAGCATATGGAAAAGTACGAATTTTCAAAAGCGCTGAATTTGGTACATGAATTTTTATGGCACCGGTTTGCCGACCACTATCTGGAAATGTTGAAAGATGAGCTGAAAAATGGTAATATTGAAGCTCTGACGGCGTTGAAAGATGTATACAGCGATAATCTTAAGATGCTACACCCCTTCATGCCGTTTATCACAGAAGTAATTTTCCAGACATTTTACGGCTCGGATAAATCTATATTAAACCAATAACATGCCAAAACGTACCTATCAACCTAAAAAGAAAAAAAGAAAAAGAAAGCACGGTTACCTCAAAAGAAGACGTTCCGCAGGCGGAATTAAAGTTATTAAAAGAAGACGCTCGAAAGGACGCACTCGCATATCGGTATAATATATATGAACCCTATCTTCAGCTTCTTCCACACTTTTTTTGAAGTCCCCTTACAAAACATCCTGTTGTTTTTCAACAATGTTTTCGTAACTCTTAAGATTCCCGGCTCATTTGGTCTGGCGATCATTGCCTTGACGGTATCGGTACGGTTTATCCTGCACCCGCTTTTTAAAAAGCAGCTTGATACCGCTAAAAAGATGCAGGATATGAAGCCCCATCTTGACAGCTTAAACGCAAAACATAAAAAGGATCCAAAAAAATTACAGCAGGAACAGCTGAAGCTTTATCAGGAGGCGGGGATAAATCCTGCATCAGGATGCGTTTTTCTCATAATTCAGATTCCTATTTTCATCGCACTCTATAATACCTTACGGTTGTTCCTCGAAGGCAACCTCCAAAAAGTGATTGGAAATATTAACAGCGTTGTATACCACCCGTCGCTCAAGATCACCGCTATCGACCCGTGGTTTTTCGGCTACAATCTCGCTCTTACCCCGTCAAAGGCAGGTCTTTGGTATTACTATTTGGTTCCTGTAATTACGGCATTTCTCCAGTACTATCAGGTCAAGGTTTCGGTTCCAGCTTCTCCTGCCAAAAAAGAGGAAGGAAAACTTGAAAAGAAAGAGTCAACCACCGGTGAAGATTTCCAAAAAGCCATGAATACCCAGATGAAGTATATTTTTCCGCTGCTTATCGGGTGGTTTTCGTTTCAGTTTCCGATAGGACTGTCATTATATTGGAACATCTTTTCGATCTTCAGTATAATTCAGTACAAACAAATGCAGAAAAAATAACCTATGGATAAAGCAAAAACTATAAAATCAGAGACAAAAGAACTACTTGATAAGATCGTCGACAAATACGAGCTGGATGTGACCGAAGACAACGGAGTATTTCATGTCACCATCAAGACCGATGATGAGACCCCGGTTGTGATCGGACGGCATGGAGAGACCATAAAGGCGATTCAAAAACTTCTTGAGGTAATTTTGTACAAAAAGGCAGGCGAATCCGTAGAAATCCTGGTTAATGTAAACGATTACCGCGAGAAGCAGCAGGAAAGACTGGAGGAGCTTGCCGCACGCTACGCACAAAAGGCCAAGGATCTAAAAAGCGCTTCATATATCCGCGGACTTTCCTCTTACGAGCGCAAACTGATTCATGAGTACATCACCCAGCAGTTTCCCGAACTTTCTTCATATTCGACAGGCGAAGGCAAGGACAGACGCCTTGTAATTGATCTAAAAGAGAACGCTCCTGAGAGCTGATCTGCTTCTTTTTTCGACCTCTATATAGGACTATAGTAATTGCCGTTTCGGCTTGACATAGCGCGCTCTATAGGATAAACTCGAACTATTACTAGTTTTTTTCTAGTATGCCTGATGGTACGGGATCACCAGAAATAGGTGGTACGGAATCAAGGCCTGAAAAGGGGAATTCGACTCCCATTGAAGTAACAACTTCAGGGGGCACGCTAACTCCCAAAGAGCAGGTCCAGGATCTTCTGGCTAAACATTCAGACACAGTTGCAAAGGCTGTGCCCGAATTCTTCAACCTGAGAACGATTAAAGACGAAGAGCTGAAAAAAGAAACGGAAAAACTCAGGAAGCTTCTTGCTGAAATAATCCAACAGATTAAGGATCCCGCCCGATCATCCGAATTTGATTTTCTTCCTCCTGAAATTAAGGCAGTACTTGCTTCATTAGAACCGGATAAAATAACACCTGAAAACTCTCCGATTTTATATGTGACTCTACAGGAGTCCTTTAATAAAAAACTGGACAACAAGAGCACGGTTCTACGCATCGCTACACGGCTGAACGCACTTAGAAACCTTGACACTAAGGTATCAAAACAACTACTGGATCCCATTAAGGGAAAAATGGAAGAACTAAGTATCGAAGGAGAAACCTACGATGCGATAGAAGGATTCTTGCAAGATGAGATACCGATAGACAGATTGAACAGTAAAACAAAAGATCCCCGCCTTAAGGCACTGAAGAAAGACTTAGAGATTAGACGATCGTTGAGAGAATACCCGATTCCTGACGATATGCTCATGAAAAAATTGTACGCTGACGGAACGATTGCAGCAATAAAATACTCGGCCAAAGAAGCCGGTCATGACGACCAATGGGTCTACCAGCAGACCGCCGAAGCAATAGAGGTTGAGCGGCATACTATCCGGCGTGAGATGGAAATGAGATACGACAATATATTTTCGGGCGCTCAACCCGATGACCCGGAAGATTTGACGGATGAACAAATAAGAGAACTCAGAAGATCCGAGTTTGTTGAATACATGAGGGATATGGTGCAAAAAGGTTATTTTGAACAGGACAAGTTCTTGGAAATAAGAAAGGATATTAAAAAGGTCTACAAGATCTTCGATGAAATTGACACCGAGAGACCGGATGGAGGAATGAGTCTTCTGGAGCACGAAAGGCAAAGAGCAGGTATTACAGAATGGTCATCCAAAGAAACAGAAACCCTATTTAATGCCATGGGCTCTGCTGATAACTTTCTTACCTACATAAAAACAAAATACGTCCCACCATTTGGAGTTGACTATGATCCGGAAGATCCGGGAGCAAAAGATTTCGACAACTTTAACTGGGAACAATTTTCGCGCGACATGAAGAATATTTTTGAAGATGTACTTTCCCGTGCGGAAACCAATCCGCTTGCATTTTTCCAGGAGGCATTTTCAGACTTCTATGAAGGACACTTTTACCGTGTGTTGACTATACAATTGGGAGCTTTAGCAAGAGCAATATCATCGGATAGTGATCTGGGCGGGAAAACCGTACCAATCACAGGAATTACCTCTATGGAAGACAGAGGACAGCGGGGCAGAAGACGTACTGTAGAAGGACGTGCAGAGGGTGAAGTCCCTGATAGAGAAAAGCCAATGCTTCATGCCAAAGAACAATTATCGCATGAGGGTAAACTCAATCCGGAGCTCTCAGATGCTGTTGGCTTTCATCTCGTAAACAGAATGGTTACCTTAAAAAATCTCACAGAATCCCTTCATAATACCGAGGCAATCGTTGA
>JANWJL010000035.1 GCA_025451885.1 Candidatus Microgenomates bacterium | reverse complement strand
ATGAAGGATGTTATATACGTCGGAAACCATCCTTACTGGGACGAATCTCTCACTAAACCCGAGAAATATGCACAGTGGATCGTAATGCAGAAAGACGATGATGTCTGGAAAAATATAAACAACGCTCCGAAAACACGCAAGAGGATGTATAAATATTTTAGTAAAGTATATACATCACCACAGATTTTGATATTTAAGCGCAACTCAATTTCTTCGGACATGCATGATTAAAAAAGCATTGATTACTACAGGAATCCTTTTGATCGGGCTTGGATTGTTTCTAAACTCCAGACAAAGATCTGCTGAAAAAAAGCAGGAACCGCACTCATTTAATGTAAAAAGTGTCGACACTATGAAATTCTCGCGTGATCTTGCCCGTGAAAAAAAGGACAGTAAAGCATTTGAGAATGAAATCGACAGACAGGTCAGCCAGATCGCAGATACAGGAGTCACCCACGTTGCTATAGCGACTCCGTATGATGAGGAGTTTGTACCTTATCTTGAAAAATGGATAGCTGCTGCAAGAAGATACAATCTAAACGTCTGGTTTAGAGGAAATTTTTCAGGCTGGGAAAATTGGTTTGACTATCCCTCAATATCGCAGGAAGAGCATACTAAAAAAACAGTCAGATTCATAAACGAACATGACGATCTTTTTATGGACGGCGACATCTTTGTCTCCTGTCCTGAGTGTGAAAACGGCGGTCCAGGTGATCCGAGAAAAACGCGCGACATCGAAGGGTTCAGACATTTTCTAATAGATGAAAAACAAGAGGTTGATTCAGCCTTCAACAAACAGGGAAAAAGTATCGAAACAGGCTACTACTCAATGAACGGCGATGTTGCAAAATTGATTATGGATCCTTTAACCACAAATGCTTTAGGCGGCATCGTTACCGTTGATCACTATGTATCCTCCCCGGAACAGTTCGTGAAGGATATCCGGTATCTGCATGAGATATCAGGCGGCAACATTGTAATCGGAGAGATGGGTGCTCCTATACCCGATATTCACGGAACTATGTCCGAAGATCAGCAGGCTGCATGGATTAATTCTGCTCTAACGCAGCTCTCAAAGGAATCGTACGTAATCGGTGTAAATTACTGGACAGATAAAGGAAGCAGCACTGCTCTTTGGAACAAGGACGACTCAAAGAGAAAGGCTGTTGAAATTATCGAGAAATTTTACAAACAGTAAGGTTTATTGGTGGGCTACCGAAAGTTGATAGATATAGACCTCTCCATAATTCCCCTCATTACATAAGGAAAATCCTTCTCTTTCGCAGTTGGACTGAGTATAGGCTCCTGCCTTGAAATAAGCGCTGTTATAGTCAAGGTCAAGCGTATGGGATGGCGATGCGGCATTGTTGTAATACACATTCGTTTTGCCACCTTCTGCCTCAAACTTTACGGTAAAGCGTTCTCCGAGTTTATAAGAAGGATTTAATACAGCCACATTCTTCCCGTCAACGTTTACATATAATCTTGGAAAGTCCAGACGGATCACTATGACGTCATCTTTGGCATCATGAATCTGTCCCGCGACAATATGGTTTTTTCTTTTGGGAACGGCGATGATTGCCTGATCAATTATCATTGTGTGTTTTCCGGATGAAGAGGACCAGCTTGCCTCGGTGCTTCCGTTATTGGTCATCTCACGAAGCTCCGAGCGTGGGTAGTCTGAGTTTTCGGTAGTTGATCCGTTTACCGGTGCTCTGAACTGTACTGCACCGCCTGACGGAGCTAAGGTAAACCACGGATTTAGGGTAAAAGATGCCAACTGAGGCTGTTTGATGGTAGTCGGGTCTCCGTTGCTGCCCATGGGAAGGGTAAGCTTCCAGTTGGTCAGATTTAGGATGCTTGAAGGAACTTTAACTGCAGAGGTAGGAGGATTGGGAGTGTTGGTTTGATTAAGAGAAACGGTCGGTACTGAAGAGACCTCGTCAAAATTTATGGTCGGAGCTTTCTTCCCGCCCTCTTTAATAAAAAGATATCCTGCCAATACAAGCATTATAAATATAGGTACGAAGAAGTAACGTTTTTTTATATTAATTGAGTTCCTGGCCATCTACGTTTCTGCGGTTACGCTCAAATGTATTAACTCCTAAGATATTTTGCAGTCCTCCTTGTACTTTTGTGTAGATTGCGTATACGGTGCTGTCTTCTACATAATTACCTGAGGCGGAATTGCCCGAAGCATCTCCCTGGTAATAAATGGCTATTTTATTGTCGATAATGTCGTTTTTGACAATTTTATTGTTATTAGATTTTATATACATTGCGACTTCGTTATTTCTTATATCATTTGACTGAATGATATTATTTTCTGCTCCGTCATATAGGAAGAAACCGTAACTGCCGCTTCCTGCAACAGTATTTCCCTCGATTAGATTATCAATAGAGTTCTTATTGGCTCTGACACCGTGCTTATTATCAAGAATAACGTTGTTTTTGAGGGTATTATTGCTTGATCTCCAAAGTGCGATTCCGCTGATATTTCCGCTGACCTTATTATTTTCTACAAGATTGTAGTCCGACTTTTCGTGCAACATGATACCGTGAAGACCGTTGTCCGTCGATATGTTATTTCTGACGATGTTGTACATACACCGCTTTGAAAAAATAATTCCCTGCGTGCCGTTATCATGTGCATAGTTTTCCTCCACCAAAAAACCATTTGAGTCATCATGAGGGTCAAGACCATACCTCACGTTATTGTAAAATTCGTTCCCCTTCCAAATCATTCCGGTGGCCCCATAAGTGTACGCGCCAAAATAATTATCATGAAACTTGCTGGATATAACTTCTCCGGCGAGCAGTACAGATTTCAGTTTCTGGGCGCTTAGTTTCCAAGAAATCCCATAGGGAGAAACGGATAGATTTGGACTCGTCGGGTATCCAAGATATGCGAGTTCTGAATTGTATATATCCATCCGCGCATTATCCTTTACCATAATAAAGCTTCTGCCATCATCGAGGTTTTGATCGTAATTATTTTTTGAACTATCCCATGAGGTAATCTTTACACCGTTTAAGAGTAGATCGGAATTTATGGCGCGGATCGTAGTAAATTGCTTCTTATTACTCTCCAGCCGGAGCCATTTCAGCTCATCTTTATCGAGTCTAAGCGTGACGCCTCGGTAAAGAAAGATGTTTGCACGCAGATTCCACACACCTGGTTCGGCCTGCTTAAGATACTCTTCATCCACTTTTTTAGCGACATCTGCCAGCGTGATAGATTTTCCTCTTCCTGATATCAGTATCGTGTTTGACTCTCTATCGTAGTTAATGTTTAGGTTTACTACTTCAGGTCTTATACTAAAATCAGAGTTTTTTTGTGAGTCAAGCTCCATATCTTTACCCGGGATAGAAAGTATGAGGCCGGCAGGGGCTGTTTCCGTATTGGGAAGCTTCGCTGCATTTGCTACGTAGAGTCTGTTGCGGTCGATATTAAACTTCTGAGCAATCTGAGAAAGACTTTCAGGCGCCTGGACTACATATTTTTTAACCAGAAGATCTTTTTCACCTTCTGTTGAGGCACCAAGTACTGTAGGTTGTGCAAGTGCCAGAACAGTTCCTGTTTCCGGTAAAACTTTTGAAAGAAACACATCTTTTTTTTCACGGGGTATAAAGTAGGTATACTCTTTATAAAAGTAAACGGATGTGCCCAATAGTACGAGGACTATAACAGTAGCAAAGATTGCAAAGGATTTTTCAATTAACTTATACTGTGGATTTCTTGATTTGTCCCACCGGGTAATCCACCCTTGAGTGTTTAAGGTAAATAGCGCGTAGATTTTAAGAATTCCCGTAAGAAATGAATAAGCGACATAGCCGGGAAGAATTAACAGGTTGTACGGCTTTTGTATAAAGTGAGAATACATCTTGATGGCTCTGCTGATAAACCACCACAGCGCAATAACAAGTGCGACAAGCCACTGATGCAGAGAAACGGCCACCACAAAGAACATAAGACTAAGAATTATTACAAAGGACTGAAGTACCTTGTCAATCTGGAAGAAAAATAAGCCGGGATGTTTTAAAGGCCAGCCGTTGAGTATAGCTTTTGAATCCGCCCGAAGTGCATTCCTTGTCCATCTTAGGCGCTGCTTAAGGTAAGAGCCAAGATTTTCCATGCCCGGTGTATAGACGTGCGAGTTTGCCTGGTAGGCTGTTTTCCAGCCGTTTTTGAGTATAAGATAGGTGAGACATTTATCATCTCCGCTTATGACAGGCCTTCCCATAAAGGTTTCGTTCTCCAGCTCGTCAACCAAAGGTAGAATCGCCGATTTTCTATAAAATGCGGTTCTACCCGAAAGACAGGTTAAGGCATCTCCGGCAACAGCGAGAAATGGATACTCATGCATATATCTCAGATCCAACTGTACGTCAAATATTTTTTGTGCAAATGACTTTGGCTTCCAGACGCTTTGATAGGTCGCTACGCCCCCAACCTTTTTATCATAAAAAGGAGAGAGTCCGTAGCGGATTACATCGTCCTTCCAGATCGTATCGCTGTCCACAAGAACTATTATTTCCTCCTTGGCCTTCTTGATTCCATCCACAAGAGCCGGCCGCTTTCCCGGTTTTTTGGTTACGATAAGGATCGCATTTTTAAACTCTTCCTGAAATGACTGAAAGATTTTAATACAGGCCTTATCGGTATAATCTATGACCGCAATAATTTCTGCCGGCTTATTTTTCTTCCATGTCTGAAGGGCGTAGGCAAAAAGACTGGGATTTTCATTATAAACAGGTACTACGACAGAAACTGAAGCATCATAACGGATTTTTTTAGGTTTGTAGTTTGAGCCGATAAGCTCTTTCATAACCCAGATAGACCAGCGCCAGATACCGATAACTCCAAGGGGTACAAGAAGTGAGTACCGGTCAAGGTACTGGTGAAAGTAAAATAAAAATACCGACCAATAGAGCTGAAAGTTTTCCATTAGAGTTTTTCCTTACTGGTTTCAATAATTACGTACTTCTGAACAACCAAGGTAAGAACATAGACGATAATATTCAGTGGCAGGAAGTATCTGCAGAAAAAGTTATAGGCACCGCATTTACCATTTACATAGTAAAACAAGGCAGTAGTGGCAATCGGG
The DNA here is from genome assembly GCA_025451885.1 of Candidatus Microgenomates bacterium. GTDB lineage: Bacteria > Patescibacteriota > Microgenomatia > UBA1406 > GWC2-37-13 > 2-01-FULL-40-42. The sequence continues at coordinate 2,284 of JANWJL010000035.1, read as the reverse complement.
ACGAGTACCGAGAATCCCGGTGGAAGCCATGAAAAAACCTGGGCAAAGAAAAAGTATAGAAGTAACAACGCGGTTCCTACCAGTAAGAAAGGAAGACCCTGGCATCTGAAAGCACAGGTTTTGTCAGGATTTTCAGGTACATATTTAGTCCGAGGTGTGGCGCCTTTGGTCGCATATTTTTGAGCATCTTCGGTAGCAGCGGCACTAACGCCTAAAACCTGTTTATACATCGAAAGATTTTTTGGTTTCTGGGAACTTTGACCTTCAACAAATCCTCCGGGTATAGCGGACGATGTATCCGAGAAATTACCGGGACGGCATCCATTTCCGGCTCTTATCTGAAAATAGTATTTCACTCCGTTTTGAAGGTCTCCTATTGTATATGTAGTAGATCCTCTTCCACCGATGTCGGTACTTCCGTATATCAGACTATCTTTCGAAGTACCGTACCGTACAAGGTAGTAGGTAACAGGATCAGGCACCTCGCTCCATGACAAGGTCACACTTTTTTCACCACTTTGCGCACTTAAGATGACCGGTTTTCCAACAGGCTTGGTGTCGGAACATCTTGCATAGGAAGCTCGCGGAAAAGAAAGAAAAAGTAAAGATAGAGCGGAAAGAATAATAAGTTTTTTTATCATTTGTTTTCCTCAACCCGGGATTTGTCCCATTGCCAAGGCCTAATTATATCAATAAGTTTGAATAAATTGAACTCAAAGTGAAGGGATTTGAAGGGTAGTATTTTTTAGAGATTTGTGCCGATCTCTATATTTTGCTTAAGATCCCCGTTCTTCTGAAGAAGCGAGTTGTTTACATTGATAGCTTCTTCAAGCAGTGAAACATCCAGTCCCTTTGCCTCCGCCCATTTATAAAACGCTTGAGTATCTTTTGGTAAGCAACTCCCCATAAATGGTCCATGGTTTTTGGTGCCGTATTTTGCATTCCACATGCCTTCGGAACTTTGAGCGGTTACTTCAAAAATTTTGGAAGCATCTGCTCCGATCTGGTCAGCGATTTCTCTCATCTCATTGAAAAAGGAGATCTTGACTGCGTTAAAAAGATTGTGTACATATTTTTGCATCTCTGCTTCTTTTAGGGTGCCGCGTACTATCTTAACTCCGAATTTTTCATAGACAGAGCTTAATAAATCGCCTGATTTCTCATCCAGTTCTCCGATAAGGATAATCCACGGTTTTACGGCGTCTTCCAAAGCAGTTGCTTCGCGCAGATACTCAGGGTTCATACAGACTCCGAAATCTTCTCCTGCTTTTAATCCTGAGGCGTCCTCAAGCTCTTTTATCACAACATCCTCTGTTGTGCCGGGGGGAACGGTGCTTTTAACAACAACAAGGTGGTATTTATGGTTTTTTCGTGCTGCAAGTCTTTTTCCCAGATCGGATACAGCAGATTTTATCGGGTCGAGATTGATTACGCCGTTTAGTGTAGGAGTAGGTACGGTAAGAAAGCTTATATCAAAGTCGTAGTCGCCATTAAAAAAAGCATCTCTTGAATGCGCTTTAAATCCCTCGTCTTTTAATTTGGAGGTTTTTTCCTGATTGCCGCCTAAAAACTCGGTCTGGAATCCGAATTTTGCAAAAGCCTTACCTTGGGCCTGTCCGACTACGCCCGGACCGACGATACAGATTTTTGGATTGCAGGTTGATTTCGAAGCGTCTTGTTTCTTAACCATGTGAATTAGCTTATAGTGAAAAGAAAAATATCGATAAGGAATTATTATAGGTGAAATTGAAGGAAAGTCAAGAGTTATATAAGAGTATCAGGCGATTTCTTCGCGCTTGTTTCTGGCAAAAGAAACCCACTCTTCTATAACCTCAACGACGATCTTAAAAGGAGTCTCAAAAAAGAAATCAAATAAGAAACCGAAGAAATTTATCCGTGCAAGATTGGTACTGAAAAACTTTCCGACCGAAAGAAACGGAAGGAAGAAGAAGTCCAAAAATGGTTGGAAGAAACTGTCTTTTTCACGTAGCTTAAACTCCTTGGCAACCTGTGAGATGCGGTATCCAAAAAAGGCCACCAGACTGACAAAAAAGATAAAGATTATTTGACTTATAGCATTAAAACCGATTGCCTTCAGTATGATATGTATAAGGTTGAAGGTAACGTAAAAAGTAAATAAATAAAAGACAGTAAAGGAAAAAATAAGAACCGGCTTTCTTGGGGCAAGTTTTCTTACGACTAAAGATACCGATGTTTCAAACGACCGGTCAGCATCAATGATATCGATTACTCTGTCATAAACCCTCCGGGTATTTCGGGCATT
>JANWJL010000034.1 GCA_025451885.1 Candidatus Microgenomates bacterium | reverse complement strand
GAAGCTCCGTTTTCATCATCCGTATTCATGTTGCGTGTTACATACTTCATGTTTCCGTCAATATGTCAGGACATTCAAAATGGTCAACCATTAAGCACAAAAAAGGCGCTAAGGACGCCCAAAAAGGGAAGACTTTCAGCAAACTCTCACGTCTTGTAACTATCGCGGTTTTGGAAGGTGGAGGATTTACTGATCCTGCTACCAACGTCAAACTTCGATTGGCAATAGAAAAAGCAAAGCAGGCTAATATGCCCAAGGATACGATTCAGCGGGCCATAGAGAAGGGAAGTGGTGCAAATAAGGACAGCCTTAAGGAGGTAATCTACGAAGGATTTGGACCGGAAGGTACAGCTATTCTTATCCAAACAACCACCGATAATAGCAACCGGACCCTTTCAGAGATCCGGGGAATCGTAGATAGGAGCGGGGGAAAGTTGGGGAATCAAGGCTCTGTTTCCTACCTGTTCAAAAAATGCGGGACCGTTACCTTTGCCAAGCAAGACAATGTTAAGGATAAGGTCTACGAATTTGCAGATCAGATCAAGGCTTTTGACATAGAGGAGGATACCGATTCTTTTACGTTATATTTCCCGTTTGAAGCTCTGGGTAAAGCCTCGGATCTTAAAGATGGTTTGAAAACTTCATCACCGGCCGAGGTTGAGTATAAGCCACTTTCCGAGATTAAAATAGATGACGAGAGGAAGGCAAAGCGCATCCTTGATCTGGTCTCAAAGCTTGAAGAACACGATGATGTGCAGACGGTCTTTGGGAACTTTGAGATACCCGATGCGCTCTTGGATTCGATATAATATCTCGTATGTTTGAGAAACTGACACGCCCTCTACGCAGCTTTGTGAAGCAGCCACCAAGATGGATGTACCGGATCGAAAAACGCTACAGATTCGTCATAAGCGTGCTCATCATGACCTTCCTCATGTTGGTCTCGACCTTTTTTTTCTTTGATGTTGCCTGGATCTTCATCCCATTATTTGTCCTTGTTTCGTACTCCCTGGTTTTTTACTCAATTCTCGAAGGAGTAGAGGGGATAGAGTGGCTTACGTTGTTTCTCCTGCCGGTGCTTTTCACCATTGTCATCTACCTGTTTTACTTCTTGTTTCCTGTCCGCTGGCTTACCAGGATACCCTTTATCGCAATCTACGCAATATCGTTTTATGCATTGCTCTTGACCTCAAATATTTTCAATGTCGGAGTAGAGAAGAACCTTCAGCTTTACCGGGCTGCCTTTTCGGTTAATTATTTTTTTCACACCTTTTTGATCTTTCTTTTTTTGAATATTTTATTTTCTCTGCGTCTTGATTTTCTCATCAACGGACTGGGAGTGGGGATAGTGATATTTCCACTTGCCCTACAGTTTTTGTGGACGATCAAGCTCGATCTGTCTTTAGATAGACAGGCGCTTCTGCATGCAGGATTCATCGCCTTTGTTATGTTTCAGCTTGCAATGCTCCTATCATTTGTTCCGTTTCGCTCAAGCATAGCTGCCTTGCTGCTTTCAGCAGGCTATTACAGCTTCACCGGCCTCACCACGGCATACCTGGATAGCCGGTTATTTAAGAATACTATCCGTGAATACGTCTTCGTACTTAGCTTCGTTTTAGCTATAGCTGTACTTACCTTAAACTGGTAAAAAAGAGGCGCCCCAGGTAGAGAAGAGAGGAGAGGTATAGTTCACGGACGTGCATTAATTATCCTATAGCAATGTTTATAAAACTATAGGATAATTTAATTAATCCCAAAATTCGGGAAAAAATAAGATTAAAATCTACAAACGATAACCGCAAGGAATCAAGGCTAAAAATCACTACTTGGATTATCACTACGCTCTAAATAGAGCAGTATCCCGAAATCGTAGTTAGCAGTTGTTTTGGCCAGACGCTGTTCTTATAAAAATAGCCTCAAAAATTATAATGCGGACTATCACTACGCTCTAAATCGTATCTCTTACAGTATTCCCAAACATCTTTTTTCAGCCTCAAAAATTATCAATTAGACTATTACAACAGTCTAAACTGATATAGTTTGATCGATCCATATCCGAAGGAGGACAGGAAGAGTTGTAATAAATCATACATTCCAAAGCTATCATAATTAGCCTCAAAAATTAATACACAGACTATTGCAACAGTCTAACTCTGCCTTCCATTCTATTATATATTGATATGTCTAAATAACAATATTTAGCCTCAAAAATTGCAGTTTAGACCGATATAACAGTCTAAATTAAACGACATTCAGACCGAGGGAGGAGAAGAGATAACAAACTACATCAGGGACACATTAACGACAAGATGAAGGACAAGAGCTGTATTAAGTAATAACGAGACGTAGGATGCAAGAGAGGGAGCGCACTCTCCTTTGAAGGATATGTCGGAAAAACCCTGTAAACAAACCAGGCAGTTTTTTGGGGATATCCGGCTGGAGGATGAAGTATCTATAACGTCGTAAATTGTATCTTTTACGACGTCTTTAGCTTCAATGGCGGAGGAGGTAGGCATTTTATAAAGATTTTGATTTTTATTTTCTTGTCATTAATTCCCTATTAATTCTGCCCCATCTTACGAAATATGTCCCTATTTTCCCCCTTTGGATTTCACCCCTTTTTAGAGGCTTCTACCCTACTTAAAATGTCAAATTAGCCTATTATGACAGGCCAAACTCCCCTATTCTCTGGATTTTGCCCCTCAAAGAAGTGGTATAATTGAGGCTAAATGAATACAATTCTTTCGGTAAGCAACCTTACCAAGAAATTCGGAACATTCACCGCAGTAGACGATGTTTCCTTCCAATTGAACAAAGGAGAGATCTTGGGTCTTCTAGGACCCAACGGTGCGGGTAAGACAACCACTATTCATATGTTGCTTGGAACAACGACTCTCACTTCAGGCGAAATTTTGTACTTTGGTAAGAATCTTATGACGAGAAGAGGTGAAATTATGGGAGAGATAAACTTTGCCTCGGCGTTCAACACACTTCAAGGCAGAGTTACCGTTAAGGAGAACCTGCTGGTTTATTCAAAACTATATGATGTAAATAAGCCGCTTGCAAGGATTCGAGATCTTCTTAGTAGTTTTGAGATAGCGCATCTAGAAAACGAGCGTTACTGGAATCTTTCAGCAGGACAGCGTACCAGGGTGAATCTTGTGAAATGCCTCCTAAATTCACCCAAAATCATTCTTCTAGATGAACCGACGGCGTCACTTGACCCGGATATTTCTGACAAGCTCTTAAATCTAATCGACAAATTGAGGAGCGAGCAGAAGGTCTCGATTTTATATACCAGTCACGACATGTCTGAGGTATCTAGAATCTGCGACCGTGTAGTATTTATGGACCATGGTAAAGTGATCGCCGAAGACACTCCTCTTGGACTCACCAAGAGAATACAGAACGCGAATATACGATTAACGTTTGATGCCAAGAAAGAACATGTAGGAAAAATACTTGCAGGATCGCGCTATAAGCATGAGTTCTTGGGAAACAATATTGTAAGTGTTACGGTGAAAGAAAAGCAGATTCCGGCAGTAATATTTGTATTAAGCAACGCCGATGTTTGGCTTACCGACATAGAGGTGAAGAAACCGACACTGGAAGACTTCTTTTTACATATTGCACGAAAAAAAAAGAAACAATGAGTGTGCGCAGAATTGTAGCCATTTTACAGGAGGAATGGTACATTACAATAAGCTCGTTGGAGGTTATACTGGACATATTTTACTACTCCTTCATGGCGCTGATTCTTTATGGTTTTACGACACTTTTTATTGCCGGAAAGACAAATGCAGTTTTCGCCTACTATCTGATAACAGGACTGATTTTATGGGAAATTGTTAGGGTTGCTCAGTATACTTTATCGGTTGGTGCTTTGTGGGAAGTTTGGGCGCGCAATCTTACAAACATTTTCATCTCTCCAATCACCGTAAGTGAGTACCTGACTGCCCAGATGCTCTCCGGGGCATTCAAATCCCTCTTCGTATTTTTTGCTGTTTCGTTGCTTGCCATTCCCCTATTTCATTTTAATATTTTTACGCTGGGTCTTCTTAACTTAACACTATTTTTTATCAACCTGGTAATCTTCTCGTGGTTTACTGGTATAGCAATACTTGGTTTGATATTCAGATTTGGTACGAGAGTCCAGGCTTTAGCTTGGGGTTTGATTATTTTGTTCCAACCTCTTTCCGCTTCGTTTTTTCCTGTAAGTGTTTTGCCCGGACCCTTGCAAAAAATTGCCCACTCTCTTCCTACAACATATGTATTTGAAGCAGCGCGGAATGCACTTTCAAACCCCGCAGTCGATTGGAAAGCTCATTCCATCGCTTTCGCGTTGAATATCGTTTATTTTTCACTCTCCGTGCTATTCTTTAACTACATGTTTGCAAAATCAAAAGAGACAGGACAGTTTGTGAAAAACGAAGGCTAATCATGATCGAAGCACGGGCTGTAATCTCAAAAAATGAATGGGAAGGATTTCTCGTCAAGCGCTTTGAAGCGAACTTTCTACAATCATGGCACTGGGGTGATTTTCATAAGAATCTCGGCAAACAGATCTCACGCATCGGGTTTTATAAAAACGGAAAAGAGCTGGTTGGCGTAATGCAGACTATAGTTGAGCCGGCAAGACGCGGGAGATATCTGACTGTGGCAGGCGGACCGATCATAGACTGGAACGACAAAGAGGTTGTCGGACTCTTTACCGTTGAGCTTAAAAGGATAGCCAGGGAAAAACGCTGTGTATTTGCCAGAGTCAGGCCACAGCTGGTTGAAAACGAGATCTCAAAGGCCATATTTCACCGTTACGGCTTTATCCAGTCGCCAATGCACCTGACAGCTGATCTTACCTCACAGCTTGATCTTACCCAGGATGAAGATATCCTGCTTGCAAATATGCGGAAAAATACTCGCTATGAAGTACGTCAGGCTGAAAAACACGGAGTCCGGATAGAGACCTCGCAAAATCCCAATGATATCGAAGAGTTTTATAAACTACAGCTGCAGACCGCAAAGCGCCATAAATTCGTACCCTTTTCAAAAGCTTTTCTGGTGAACCAGTTCAAGATCTTTGCAGAAAACGACAGGGCTATTTTATATAAGGCGTATCACGGCGACAAGCTCCTTGCAGAGGCATTTGTTATCTTTTACGGTCATGAGGCTACCTATCATTACGGTGCCAGTACCGATGAAGGCCGCAACTATCCCGGTGCCTATCTTATCCAATGGGAAGCTATTAAGGAAGCAAAAAAGCGCGGAATGCTTCGGTATAACTTCTGGGGTGTGGAAAGACTGGATAACCCAAAACACAGATTTTACGGTGTCTCGGTCTTTAAACGTGGGTTCGGAGGCAACGATGTGCAGTATCTACGCGCCCAGGATCTTATTATTCAGCCCTTTGCCTACGTCCCAAGCTATTTACTGGAAACCGCCCGCCGCTACACGCGACGACTGAATTGACTTTTCCAACAGTCCGTACTATAATCACGACCATGGCTGAACGCGTAACATTCGGACTCGACTTCGACGGCGTCATGGTTAGGAAAGCTCCAGTATACGATCTTCTTCGCCGCTCTACTAAAATGGGACTCCCGCCAGTAGAAGGCGTTGCTGATGCCCTTTCGCTTATTGAAAATGATACGACCCTATCAATCGCCGGAGTCTACACAGTACGACCCGACTGGTTACGAAAGGCGCAGACAGAACGACAGATCCGCAGGCATGGTTTTGGAATAGAACGGGTTATCCATACAACCAATAGTCCAATAGAAAAAGTTAGACACTTTCTTGTAGATTCTGTAGGTTATCACGATGATTCAATGTTCGGAGGAGTAACGACACGTCAAGAAAACGGACAATATGTGCCCAATGAAGACCGATGGGCAGTGTTAGTAGATGATAGTTACGGGAAGATAAAGCAGGCTCTAGATGAAGTTGGTCAGGATCGCGAATTCCACCATTTACTCAATAGGTTTGCATTCTTTGTCTTTGGCAAGACTCAAGAACAGATAAATACCGGCAAGAAATTTGATCCAGTCATGCCGATGGTTTCGCCAGGTATTCATGTCAAAGCAGGTCTTAAGGACGGAAAGGTTACATACGCGGTTCCTATAGTTGCCTTGCCTAACTGGAGATCTCTTCCTGAAGCTCTAAGGAAACTAAGCGAGTATCATTCAATCGATCCGTACGGAGTATTTGCCTAACTAGCTTCGTAGACTACTGCATCAAGTACCCTTTCCGCCTGTTTATCAGAAACAGTAGTAGGAAGATTTATGATTCTTTTGCAGACCGATTCAGCCACCGGACATATACCTGTTTTATATAACAGCTTGTTCAGAGGGATTTCCTTAGGTGCAATTACCTTGTCATACCATCTCCCTATATAAACTCTCTTTCTTTTTGCAGCTTTTAAGACCGCCTCAGGATCATTTACCTCCAGAGGAAAACGAATGATTGGTTCGAGCTCAAATATCGGAGAAGACTTTAAAAAGTGCATTTTATATTTCTTTGTTGCAATTAGTCTTTTCCTATTAATTTGTTCAATTTGTTTAATCTGTTTCAGGAGTAGTCGTGCAAGGGCATTTGGGTATGCTTTTATGTAGAGGGGGTCAAACTCTCCCCTCTTTTCTTTGAATGAAATTTCCCTCGGAAGGATCTGCAGACTGTTGGTCAGATAGTGAAGAATCTTGCCAATCCCCAGGTCATAAGTTTTCTTGAAGACCCATGATAACGGCTTATACCAAAGGGCCGCAGTAATAAAAAGCATAGAAGGAAAATTATTAGTTTTTTCATACTCGCGAAGAGGCAAAAAGGTGTCTTTATTCTTTGTAAGTATGGCTCCTCCGAAGACCGAAGAGATGGTCTTTGTTCTGCCAAATGAGAGAAGAAGAAAATCGCTTTGGGGCTCTGTAGAAGTTTTTTTAAAGAGACTGTTATTGAATCCATGGGCAAGATCTTCGATCACTATTACCCCCCTTTTTTTAGCATATTCCAGAATTTTTTTACGGTCTTCAGGGATCATTCCAAAGGTATGCTGAAGGATAAGTGCCTTTGTCTGCGGTGTGAGTTTTTTCTCAAGATCCTCGATGCTCATGGAATAAGACTCCTTTTCTATATCTACATACACAGGCTTGAGTTGAAGCTGAATCAGGGGTAGAACCACGGCCTCACAGGTAAACCCCTGCACAGCCACCTCTGCTCCTTTATCAAGGTCAATTGACTGGAATAACCGGTACAGTGCTGCTCTGCCGGTTAGGAACAAAGCTACCTCAAAATCGCTTCCGAAGAGCCTTTTAAGCTTCTGCTTTACCTTAAAAAGGGCTTTTCCTTTCCGCCACTGCCATGGGCGAAGAAGCGTGGCTATAGAGGCGACAACATCTGAAAACGATTCATTGGGAGCAAAATCAGCAGAAATCATACAGCAATTGTACCAATCAAGGAGCCTTCTGTCATGCCTTATTACGCTTTAAGCTGCTGGATAAATCCAGGCGTAAATCTACCCTCAAGAAGCACCGTAGTATTCTTGGTCAGACTGGCCGAAAGATGTTTAGATATAAAAGCCTCATCTTCGAAAAATTGAACTGCGTTGCCCTTATCTAAGGAACGAAACAACCGATCTGTCGTATACAACGACACTCCTTTCTTTTGCAATGTGCTCAATATCTTTTTGTAGGAAGGTTCCTTCTGATTTCCAAGCTCAATAATCCCCTTTGAGACCACGATTCGTTTACTTCCCTTAGCTGAAGAAAGAAGATCTATAGCCGACAAGAAGCCGTCTACGCTTGAATTTGCCGTATCAAGGATAAGGAGAGAGTTCTTCAGACCCTTCTGTTGAGACAGCTTATTTAGAGGGGTTTTTAGGGTCTTTAGACTGTTCTGTATATCCTTCTCCTTCATTCCCAGATCCAGTGCTAAAGCTATGCAGGGAAGTAGATTTTCCAGTGTATATGGAGTCTGCAGATTAACCGATATAACTACACGCTTTTTCTTGTAAACGACCTCATAGATATTTTTTCCGGATTTTTTTACCATTACGTCTGCTTTCCCTAAGACCGAATACTGGGTTATAGGAGCAACTATTCCCCGCGCCAGCACACTTCTGTCTTTAATAGTCCGGTTAAGATAGATACGTCCTTTGGGACTTACTGCCTTCAAGAGCTCTTTTTTGGCATCAAGGAGTCTCTCATGTGAACCAAAAAGAACGAGATGTTGGTTGCCGATCGCCGTAAGGATGCCATACTTTGGCGGCGCCACCCTACAGGCTTTTTCAATCTCACCCCTTGTATATGCTCCCATCTCCGCGATGAAAAAGTCGGTGTCTGGGCCTACGTTTTTAAGTATAGAAAGGGCGATGCCCACATCGGTGTTCATATTTGCATCGGTCTTAGCAACCTTAAATTTTTTAGAAAGGATCTCATAGAGAAACTCTTTTGTGGTGGTTTTTCCATACGATCCGGTGATGCCGATAATCTGCGCTTTGGATTGTGCAAGGTGCTTCTTAGCAAGTCTTATGATCCGGCGTCTTTTTATCTGGGCTGGCACTTCGGTCAGAAGAACAGATAAAGAAATTAACACTCCGGCCATTACCGGCGCTGTGATTACAAAAACAAGTTTGTGAAAAAAAGAACCTTCGTATGCCCAAAACACTACCAAAGTAAGAAGAAGTACGGAGCATACGATGATGAGAATGTTTCTTGCTGATTTTGAGGGAAAACGGATCTTAAAGGAGTAAAAAACTTTGCGGAAGCCTTCTTCGCCGATAGAAGCGAAAAATCTATCAAAGCGGTATTCCTTAACCTGAAATTTATAGGTCAGGTCGTAGATATGGGCTGTACATATGGCCGCACCAAGATAGAGAATGATATAGTTGATAATATCCATCATAGGAATGATTTTACGGCTTCATATATAAGACCGGGCTCCATAAGCGGCAGTCCATGGCCGTAGCCTTCCATAATTGTAAGCTTTGATTCCGGTATAAGTCTATTAAGCTCTGATGCATGTGATACCGGGACATATGAATCTTTGGTGCCCCAGATAATCAAGACGGGGATTCGTATAGATACGACTTCAGGACTTATGTCGTGGGTTATCAGATTCCTGAAATTTTTTTCCAGATGAGGATATTTATACAGCTCGGATTTCGGAAAAAATATTCTGTACAGCGGCTTTTTGATAGCCGAGGGTAAAAAACGTCCATACGATGAGACCTTACTCCTCTTCCCTCCCCGTTTATATGAAGGCGCAAAAAGTATTAGTTTTTTAAACAACTTTGGATATTTTGATCCCAGAAATAATGAAAGAGTTCCGCCAAAAGAATGTCCCACTAAAATTACCGACGACAACTTCAGCTTTTTTACAAAATGCGTGACTAAGGAAGCATACTCCTCCACTCCCCACTTAGGGTCAGGATTATCGCTTTTCCCAAATCCCGGTAGATCCATAAGGATTGATTGATGATCAGCGGAGATGAGTTTTGCAAGGTCCTTCAGACTCTGACTGGTACCGCCCCAGCCGTGTAAAAACAATACCGGCTTACCTCTCCCAAGCACTTCGTAATAGATTTCTTTACCATTAATCTTAATCTGCATGATGATTACTTTGATGCGTCCTGAAGAAGTTTTTTAAACTCATCAAACGTCTCTACCTCTACCTTTTTTCCCTGTAGGAAAAATGTGGGCGTAGAGTTTACCTGTACTTTGTAGCCGGTTGAGACATCCGCATTTATTCTTGCTTGCGACTTATCCGACTTCATGTCTTCGTTGAATTTCTTAAGATCTAGTTTTAATTTTTCAGCTGTTTTTACAAAATAATCAGTAGGATCTCTAAGCTCTGCCCATGCGTCCTGATTGTCATATAAAGCATCTGTCATCTCCCAGAACTTCTCCTGCTCTCCTGCTGCTTCGGCAGCGCGTGCTGCAGGGATGGCGTTTTTGTGCATTACGAGCGGAAAATGACGAAAGATGAAAGTCACTTTTTTGCTGATCGAAGGGTCGGCCTCAATTTGTTTTATCAATGAATGAAAGGTCCTACACCCGGGGCACTGCAGGTCTGCATACTCGACCAATAAAACCTTTTTTGTCGGAGACCATTTAATGTGGTCATCAGGCGCGACCACTACTACTTCTTTCTGAACTTCTGTTGGTTGTTGAGAAGATTGGTTACTTAATGAGTAGACAAGAAATAAAAATCCAAAGACTGCAATAATCGAGATTATAGTTACTACAACAGCGTTCCTTTGCATAATTTAGGCTATTCTAATGCTACTATGCAGCAATCCCCTTTTCAATGGTAAAATAGAAGTTCAGACATAATATGAAAAAATTAATTGTCGCTACTGTTCTATTTTTTTTGTTTTTTTGTGCAACGCCCTTTGTTTCTGCACAGTCAAATTCTACTCTTGAAGAAGGTGTCGTGATCAAAGCATATTCCGAACACGATGTCATCGTCAAGATAACCACCGGATCTCAAAAAAATAAACAGGTGAGGATTAAAACCGACACCGTCCAAACTGTACAGAAAGCAACGTATAAAAAAGGCGACGAGGTAATCCTCTCTTTTAATAAAGGACCGGGTAATAAACTGACCGTTTATATCGTAGACTTTATCCGCAAAAAACAACTATTGCTTCTTTTTTTCTCTTTCCTGGTTGTAGTTCTCGCGATCGGCCGATGGAAAGGTCTGACCTCTTTTGCAGCCATGGTTATTTCTTTTCTGATAATCGGAAACTTCATCATCCCCCAGATTTTATTAGGTAACGATCCGGTTCTCGTAACCCTGATCGGTTCACTCTTAATGACGCCGGTTATTTTTTATCTTGGCCACGGAATCAGTAAAAAGACCACCGTTGCATTAATAGGTACATTTTTGGCACTGATTATCACAGGAGTCCTTGCCTATTTATTCGTATTTATGAGCCACCTTACCGGCTTTGCCGCAGAGGAAGCAACATATGTCCAGTTTATTAAAGGAGGCGCTGTAAATATCAGAAGTCTTCTTCTTGCAGGCATACTTATCGGTGCTTTGGGGGTACTTGATGACGCGACTATTTCGCAGGCAGCTGTAGTTGAAAAACTTAAGCAGACAAACAAACACTTTAAGACAAGAGAGCTCTATTCTCACTCTATGGAAATAGGACGGGATCACATAGCATCGTTGGTGAATACATTAGTACTTGTCTATGCCGGAGCTGCTTTCCCGTTATTCTTACTTTTTTACAATGCCAATCTATCTTTTTCCTCGGTGGTCAATCAGGAGATCATCGCAACAGAGATCGTCAGGACAATGGTCTCAAGCATAGGAATAATACTATCAATACCTCTTACCACCTTCATTGCCTGCCTGTTTAATAAAGACTAAAAATCTTCTTGTTGACAAATGCAAATGACTTGCATATACTAAATGCAAATAGTTTGCATTGCCTTTTGCTCGGCATTTTACACAGTACGGAGGGGCGCACCGACTAAGCGTCCCTCCGACAACTTAAAATATGAGAAGTGAATTACTATCACCAACAGCATTAGACGGGATTTCTGCGCTGGACCGATCGGCAGGTCATGTTAAGCCGGTAGGTATAGCGCTAGGCATAGACCCTGGTAATTTTAATGACGAGCATCCAGATGTTCCCGATCGAAATTTCAAGGAGCTTCCTGACGGCACCGCTTTGTTATCACTTGCTGATAAGAAAGCCAGATTAGCGCTTACTTCCTTACCCCCAGGTTCCATAATAGATTTATTTGATGTACCGGATCTTGCCTGGGCTCATCCGGCTGTTGTCATAAGTCATAAACCTGGAGCTACTGTATTCTGGTCGGCAAAAAAGATAGTACAGCGCGAGCAGGGTGGAAAAAAAGTTTTTACAGAAGGAGAATGGGATACAGTCGAACTGGATGATAGAAGATACAGTGAAGTTGAAGATGTGCGCTTAGCGCTTGCTGATCTTTATAGTTTGGAACACGGAGCTGAGGCTACACAGATGTTAGGAGCGGTTTACTCGTCTACTTCTAAGCAGACAGACACCACACTGGCAGAAGTTGGACACGCAAGTCATGAAAGACCTGCCCGAGTTCTTGGTAGCAACATTGTACTGGGTAATGCAGTAATTCAGGAAACTTCAATTTTTCATCTAAAAGATATGGGTGGAAAAAACGGGAAAACCATATGTTTTGCCAGAGTTAGATTAACATCTACGGGCATCGAGGCTCTCCGTTCCGTGGGAGTATCCCAAGAAGAGCGTTTGAGCGTGTTACAGAATGCGCTTATGGTACGCGCGGAAAGTCTTGCGGATCTTAATCCCACCCGACTAGGTCACGGTACAGCGCCGGAAGCCGTGTTGGATGTCATGATCGACAGCATGGGAGATATTGCCGAAACTGTTGGAAACGGTATATCAGCACAAGCAGCAGGCAAACAGTTTCATAAAGAATTATCCAAGTTGTCAAAGTCCTATGGAACGTAATGCCCAAAGACACGAGATCGTTGACGACCCATTTGCAGGGTTTGATATCAGTCATGAGTTTTCCCAGACGGAATCAAATGAACAGATGACGTCAAACGTTGTACAACTTGAGGATTACCGCAATAATCCGCAGGTTTTAAAATCAAAAACAGTTAGCCGTACAGGGCTCTCAACGCGCCTCAAAGAACGTACAAAAGACATAATTATCGCAATGGATGCATTTTCCCTTGCTGCAGCTGCAGCTATATGTTGTCCTCCCGCACAGCATAGTAGTCCCCAAGCCGGGATAGAGCTTCCCACATCGGTCTCTGTTTTGCCGACGAAATTATCTCAATCAGAACATATGGGACACAATCATTGTCCTGACTGTGGCAATGACATCGAAAATGGCCAATCGTGTGCGCATTGCGCAAAAAAGGCGGCCTAATCTTATAAAAGGACGTCATTTATGGTATAGTTTCCTTCATGAATTCAATGATCAAAAAAACATTACAAGGCGCTAATTTAAAACAAACAAAAGCTCGGATTGCTGTACTTTCTGCTTTGGAGGAAAGCAAGGTTCCTATGGATGCCTCTGAGATCCACAAACAAATCCAAAAAAGTAATTCAGACGTTGATTTGGCGACAATTTATAGAATTCTTGAAAAATTCGAGGCAAGTGGAATAGCTCATAGGGTTAACCTAAATAAAGACAGATTTCACTATGAGCTGCTCTCGCTCCCCCACCATCATCATGTGGTATGTAAGGTGTGTGGAAAGGTGCAGGATATCCAGGACTGTGATTTATCAACTGTCGAACAATCGGTCAAAGAAAATCTCGGCTTCGCCATACAAAATCACCGGTTAGAATTTTTTGGTTTCTGCAAGAACTGTTCTTAATATATGAGTAACGCAGCTTTGTATTCACTGACAAGCGTTGTTATAGTAAGTCTTATTTCATTTGTCGGCGTCTTAACTCTTTCACTTAGAAAGCAAAAATTAAAGGATTTTCTTCTCTATTTGGTAAGTTTTTCCGCAGGGGCACTCTTAGGAGACATATTCATACATATTTTACCGGAGATTGCCGAGGAAAAAGGTTTTGATTTATGGGTTTCTCTATACATCCTATTAGGTTTTACACTCACATTTGTAATCGAAAAGATCATCCACTGGCATCATGCGCAGGATTCAAATAAACATAAGCATCTTCATCCAGTAACATTTCTCGTCTTATTCGGTGATGCTGTGCACAATTTCATAGACGGAGTAATTATCGCCGTCACTTATTTGGTAAGCTTTCCGGTCGGTTTGGCAACAACGATTGCCGTAGTTCTTCACGAAATTCCACAAGAGATAGGAAATTTTGGAGTATTAGTTCATGGAGGTTTTTCCACAGGTAAAGCGCTTTGGTATAACTTTTTGTCTGCCCTAACTGCAGTAGTGGGAACCGTTCTTGTTCTCACTTTGGGAGCGCATATCGAGGGTGCTTTAAATCCGTTAAGTGCCTTTACAGCAGGAACATTTATTTACATCGCTGGTTCTGACCTGATCCCGGAGCTTCACAAAGAAGTTTCGGTCAGGAAAAACATAATCCAATTTGTATGGCTCATTCTGGGAATCAGCATCATGTATTCTCTATTACTACTCGAATAATAACCCTATGTGTTTGGCTTGCTTGCTTTTTAATTCTCCGACGTCGTGTGCGGCGACAGGAGGCTGCAGTACTGCCGTAGTGGAGAATATAAAGACTGCGGTGATCTTTGCGGGTCCAATTGTTGGCAGTACAGCAGCGTATATCAAAACCAAACGTTCTACAAAAAAGAAAAATGGAAAATAAGATCACCAAACAGGATTTCTATATTGCCATACTAATGTTTATTCAGATTTATCTATTCAGTGGGAACATCTTCACTCTTGAAAGCAACGGAAGTAATATTCTCCAAAGTAATACAAACTATGCTTTGCTTCATGTATTTGCTTACGGGATTTTCTACTTCTTGCTTTTTATGAATTTTTTTACCTTATATCAAGCGCTTAGTACAAATGAGATGGAAGAAAAAGATAGAAAAGTAAAGAAAGCGTTTCTTTTAGTGATCTACATCTGCGCCTTCACCATTCTCTCGCAGATCATTATTCAACGGATGGCGTATTAAGCGAAGGAGCCTGTCTTTACCTTTCCTGCGCGCTTGTAGTAAGCGAAGATTACTCCGCTCGGAGTGATTACACTTTTAGTCAATTTAAACATCGCAGGAATCGTACCTGTAGTAAACAAACGTTTTCCTTTCCCCAATGTCAGAGGAAATGTCTTTAGCCACAGCTCATCAACCAGGTCATTCTTTAACAAAGTTTGAATCAGATTTCCGCTTCCATAGACCTGAAGGTTTGGCCCTTTTCCTTTTTTTAATTTCTTAAGTTCGTTTACCGCATTAGATCTGATAAGGTGGGAATTTTCCCAGTTAAATTTTTTGAGATCCCGGAGGGATTTAGACACGACATATTTATTTGCCTTGTTAATGCCGGGCCAGCCGCTTTCATGTTTTGGCCAGTAGGATGCAAATATTTCATAGGTCTTTCTACCAAGTAAGAGACTGAACGGTTTGCTCATCTGTTTTCCCATCTCGGCTCCTGATTTTTTATCAAAATAAGGAAAAGTCCAACCTCCATATTTAAAACCACCGGACGTATCTTCCTTCGGACCTCCCGGAGCCTGTATCACTCCGTCAAGAGATATGAATTCCAGAACAATTATTTTTCTCATAGAGGCATTATACCAAGTCAATAATAAGAATTTTGTAAGACGTTTATTTAGGCTGAAGCACCGCTTCGTATGATAAAATTAAGGCTCCTGGAAGGGTGCGAGAGTGGTTGAATCGGTACGCTTGGAAAGCGTATATGGCGGCAACGTCATCATGGGTTCGAATCCCATCCCTTCCGCCAGCCGATGTGGTGGAATTGGCAGACACGCAGGTTTTAGGAACCTGTGCCGCAAGGCGTGGGGGTTCAAGTCCCTCCATCGGCACCATCAACTGCTGGCGCTTGTGTAGTAGCGGAGTGCAAACTTCCAGAAATGTCTTGAGATAAGAAAAGTTGCTACGCTTAATACAAAAAGCTCTAGTACATCATAAGCAGTTCCTCTACCCAAAAGTATTTTTGCAGGAGTTGAAAGTACGATTACAAACGGTGAGGCGAAAACAAATACCACCTCGGAAATCTGTCTGAATGTTTCGCGTGGAAATCTTCCCAAGGCCCGGAGCGTATAAAAAAGCTCTGTTATATTGTCAATCTTTGGAGTCCAGATTGTGAAGGTATTGAGAAAGAACAACAGCGAATATAAAAGCATAAGGCTTAAGATTGACGCTAAAGAAAAGTAAATGATATTAATCGGTGCGATTGTTATATGAAATATTGTGCAGATGTAGATAGCTAAGCCGATACCAAGCAGCGTGCGAATCAGACTTGCGATGCCTGCTATTTGGGTGGAGGTATAAAACTGAGAATCAAACGGCTTAAGTAAGATCAGATCAAACTTTCCGGTGTTTACCAGATCCGAGAACTCGGTCATGCTTCTTACAAATAAAAATCCAAAGACACCGATGATTACGTTATACAGACATGCAAGCAACAGCAGTTCCCCTCTTGACCAGCCAAATACTCCACCGGTCTTTTCGGTCACCAGCGCTATAGAAAAGACATTAAAGAAAACCCAGACCGCAGAGCCGATGATGATATTGGAAAACGCATCGGACCGGTATGCGAAAAAGCGGCTTATGCTGATCCTTAAAAGCGCTTTATAAATTCTCGTATATTTTTGAAACATATTATTGACCCACACCTGAAAATCTTTTAACTCCGAAAAACCAAAGCGATCTGTATAGGGCAAACAACCCTACGATCCAGAAGATCTCATTCGTCATCACCTGAAAAAAGTTAATTCCTCCTCTTCCCATGAGTGCTGCCACAGGATAATAGACAAGGTATGGATAGGGTGTAAACTGTGCAATGTTTCTGATCCACTCCGGCAAAAGGTCAAACGGCATCAAAGTCCCGGAAAACATTATGATGAAAACATCATTTGGTTCAAGGATTCCGTAGATATCTGTCATCCAGAAAGCCAGTATGCCCAAAATCATTTTAAACATAAAAGACATGGTAAGCGCCAACAATGCGATTATGATAGCCTGTATAATCATCGGAACCTCGGAAGTTATCTGAACAGATAATCCCTGAAGCAGAAATATTGAAAGTACAACCAATCCGTAAAATCCCTGTATGAATCTCCACGAAATTTCATTACTTAGTTTCAACCAGAGATAGTCAATAGGTTTTAGAAGTTCCCGTACCAGATTGCCCTGGCGTATATCCTCAACCGCAACCTCATTTTCAACATGGGTAATCAGTACGCTTTGGGCAACTATGACGAGTAGATAATATGTCTGCATGGACGCTGCATTCCAGCCGTTTATCACCTTGCCGCCCTCAAGTGCTCCGTCCCAAAACATGAGCAGGATAAAAGGGTTTAAGAAAGAGATAAGAAACCATATAAAACTTCTGGTTCTGTACTGAAGGACATGTTGTGAATACAAAAGCAGTATCCGTAGGTATTTCATACTTTCTTTTTTGCAAAGACATTCCGTATGATTTCTTCAATCTCCGGCTCTTCAATATTAAGATCTTCAACATTAAATTCATCAAGCAGTCTAGACACGATATCTTTGGTTTTTTTAAGCGGAACGATGATCTTTGCCGTTCTTTGTTCAAAGGACTCGATCTTTCCAAATGGTTTCAGTGCTTCTGCAGGTACTTCTTTTTCAAAAGTTATCGTGATAAGTTTTTCATTTGAGAATTTTTTTACGACCGAGTCTAACCGTCCATCATACAAAATCTCTCCGTGATCAATGATGATGATTCTTTTGCACAGTTCTTTTACATCCTGCATGTAATGACTTGTCAGCAGTATTGTTGCTTTATATTTTTTGTTATACATTTTGATAAATTCGCGGAGTTTTTCCTGTACTACCACATCAAGACCGATCGTGGGCTCATCCAGAAACAAAATTTTAGGATGATGAATCAGCGCTGCCATAAGTTCACATTTCATGCGCTGTCCGAGAGACAGCTTTCTGACCTGTACATGCAGGATATCTTTTACATCCAGCAGGTCTGTCAGCTCCCCTACTCTTTTTTCAAAATCATCATCGCTTATATCGTAGATCTCTTTATTCAAAAGAAGCGTTTCATACGCAGGTAAATCCCACCAAAGCTGATTTTTCTGACCCATCACTAAAGATATCTGTTTTAAGAAATTCGGTTTTCTTTGAAACGGCGTGTATCCTAAAACCGAAACTTTCCCTGATGTCGGGTAGATAAGCCCTGATAAACATTTCATGGTCGTTGTTTTTCCGGCTCCGTTGGGACCGATGAATCCTACAAGCTCACCCTCGTTTATTGAAAATGAGATATCGCTTATCGCAGGTACAGGAAAGTATTTTCGGCTTACCAGTGATTTAACTCCACCTAAAAAACCAGGCTCCTTTTTATAACTCCGGAAGTTTTTCGTCAGATGTTTTAGTTCAATAACGTTCATATACCTAATCGATAGTAATAAACTCTTCAAATCTCTTTGGCAACCTTTTATTTACCACAAGCTGATCGGTCAGGAGCAATACACCAAAGATAAGCGGAACCAATGATAAAAATTGCCATGCATTCGGAACCTCTTTTAAAATTAACCAAGAAATAAGAAGCGTAAGAAAAGGATTCAGACTGCTTAGCGCTACCCCTTTTGCAACAGGAATTCTATGAATTGCTTCAATCCACATTAACTTCGACAATCCGAAAAGCAAAAAGCCGTTAATTACTAAAAACCATATTGAAGCCTTGATGTTTTCAAAGGTCGCATTCTGTCCCAGAAAAAAGACAATGAGAAAAAGTATAGGAGTTGACAAAAGACTCCGAAGAAACATTATGGACTCGCTCGATGCTATTTTTCTGGCTTTTTGCTGAAAAAGATTTCCTATTGGAGGGAAAAACATAGCAAGCAATATTATTAAATCACCACGGTGCACTTCTTTTACATTCGGGGCAAGTACTATGGCAGCACCTACTACCATAAGCAAGGATCCCAGCAAATGTCCTACCGTGACTCTCTCTTTTCTTATGATGTGGAAAAAGACATATGCGGTAAAGACCTCAAAAAGAGCGATAATGCTTGCATTGCCTGCAGTTGTCCCCTCCAGACCAATAAAATAAAGTCCATAAAAACATACGCCTATAAACGCAACTACAAAAAAAGTATGTTTCCAGAGAGTTACGTTTTTGAGTTCTCCCCACTTTTTTCTAATCGAAAGAAGAATCGCGAAGAAAATAGTAGAAATTAATGTAGTCCACGCCAAAGAGACCAGACTATGAAGTTTTGCGTAGGAAAGCAACGTTATGACCGGAAAAAACGCCCATAAAAAACCAGCGCCAAAAATATACAGTTCTCCCTTACGTTTTTCTTTTTTCGACGATACCATAACAGAACATTATAGTAGGTTGTTTGTTAGAATAGTATCGCTTGAAAGGGGGTGATGCATCATGCTAATGATATTAGGCGGAATATACAAAATGGGTGGTCAACGCGGAATGATGGAGGGCGGTATGGCAGGGAATCCTATTGTTGGAATGATCATGGGATTTCTTACTTGGGCTGCGGTTCTTTTTGTACTCGTCGCCATAGGAAGATTTTTCTGGAAAAAGGGCGACAAAGTAAAGTAAAAGAATGCTTACATTAAAAGATCTGGTTCAAAACGGCACGATGAACGCCGGAATGGCGGAACTATTAAAAACTGCAGTTAATCAAGAAGTTTCCTTTCTTACCGTTGCTCTTCCCCGTAATGCTGGTAAATCTACTCTCACCGCAGCTATATTCAAAGAAAAAGATCCGAACGTTCAGCTCCACTACACCTCTGGCGAAAAACTAGAGATCGAAAAGTTAAGAAAGGAAAAAACAGGCGGTTATTTAGTAGTAGCGGAATTTAGTAAGTATCCCAACCCCGGTTATATCTGGAATGAGCCAGCGCGAAGAGTTTTTAAGGCACTGGATTTAGGGTATTCGTTGCAATCGTGTATTCACGCAACAAGTCCACAGGACGCTATTAAAATAATCGCAAAAGAAATTAAAGTCGATGACACCTACTTATCTCATATTAAACTGGTTCTTTATATAGAGATGTTTGAGCAAGCAGGAAAGATCGAAAGACGACTTGTTGAAATCTACGAAGTTTTCAAAGTTGAAAACGGAAAACCATCCGGCCAGACACTATTTAAATGGGATGAAACTTCAGACGCATTTAAAAAGGTAAATAATCCAAAGTTTATCTTAAAGCAGAAGGGTTGATTTTTATCAGTTTGTCGTCGTTGACCACAGGATTTCCTCTTCCGTCCCTATTACTTGTCGTCAGATAGAGCATTCCATCTGGCCCCACAGTCACACTTCTGAGTCTTCCGTACTCTCCTTCGAGCCGTTTCTTAAAGGATGTTAACTGCTTACTTGAGATCCCAACCTCGTATAAAGCTTTCCCCCGCAAACCGGTAAAGTAAACTCTTCCGTTAAGATAAGCTGCACCCGCAGGAGCCCAGGTTTCGTATGGGCCGGAATTAATTACAGGCGAAATCATTCCTTTTTTCTTTTCATCACCCTGGATGATCGGCCAGCCATAGTTTGCCCCTTTTTTTATAACATTTAGTTCATCTAGACCGGATTTTGGAAAACTTCTCCCGTGTTCTGTAGCCCATAGGTTTCCCCTTGTGTCCCATGCAAGCCCCTGCACATTTCTATGTCCGTAAGAATAGACTGCGTTGCCGAAAGGATTGTCCGAAGGTATGGATCCGTTATCCTTTATTCGTAAAATCTTTCCGTTTAAGGATGTTGTGTCCTGTGAAAGATTTTCATGAAGAGCGTCACCTGTAGTTGCGTACAGCATCCCATCAGGACCAAATTTAATCCTACCGCCATCATGTCCTTTGGATCCGAGTATGCCGGACAAAATAGTTTTTTCCTCTGACAAGGAATTTCCCTCTAGTTTGTACCGTCTTACCTCATTCATCAACTCCCCATTAACCTTGGTTGTAAGATACAGATACACAAAATGATTTTTATTAAATTCCGGATGAAGAGCCATTCCAAGCAAGCCTCCCTCACCGATATGCTCGACTCCTTTTACCTCGATTATTTTCTTATTATCGTCAAGTAATACCAATTTTCCCGGGCGCTCTGTAATCAAAATGTTGCCATTTGGGAGAAAAGCTATCTCCCATGGGATATTTAGATTTCCCGCCACCGTACTTTCGTCATTTTTAACTACATCAAGAAGAGCATTGGCAAGATCCAGTAAGGGACTTTTTATTTTTAATACTTTTTCAGTGACATAAATACTTCCACTCAGCAAGAGGATTATTAGTAAGGCAGCGAGAAATATTTTAAGCGTGAAGGTCATATTTTTTTGCGGTCCAGCCGGATCAGTTTATCGTCATGTTCCTTTGGTAATCCCCTACCGTCACGGTTACTGGTCGTGACATACAACATATTATCAGATCCTACATTTATAGATCGTAATCTTCCATACTCATCCTTAAGATGTCTTTTAAATTCCCCCACTGATTTTCCGCTAAGTCGCGCCTCATACAACGTTGCTCCACGGAGTCCTACGAAATAAATACTTCCGTCAAGATATGCAGCACCGGAAGGAGCCCATGTTTCACCAGCCCCTGAATTTATGACCGGAGTTACCATGCCGTCCCTATGTTCGTCTCCCTGGACGGTAGGCCATCCGTAGTTCTTTCCCTTTTCAATTAAATTCAACTCATCAAAGCCTGACTGGAAACCACTTCTCCCATGCTCTGTAGCCCACAAATTCCCATCTTTATCCCAGGCAAGGCCCTGCACATTTCTATGCCCATATGAGTAGACAGCATTTCCAAATGGATTGTCCGAAGGTATGGATCCGTCATCCTTTATTCGTAAAATCTTTCCGTTTAAGGACTTAGTGTTCTGTGCAAGCTGGGTCTGCTCGGCGTCACCGGTACCGATGTATAGATATCCGTCCGGACCAAACTTGATCCTTCCACCGTCGTGGTTAGAGGAACCCCTGACTCCTTCCAGGAGTACTTTACGATCGGTTAATGAATCTCCCTGTAGCATATATCGCTCCAACTTATTGCTTAAATTTCCACCCGACCCGGTAGTAAAGTACAGATAGACGAAGTTGTTTTGCTTAAAGTTCGGATGAAGCGTGATTCCCATAAGCCCTCCCTCGCCTACCTGCTGTACCCCTTGTATCTCAATTATTTTTTTATCCTTCCCGATCTTTAGCAATTTGCCAGACCGCTCGGTAATAAGAAATTCATTATCAGGCAAAAATGCTACCTCCCACGGCACATCAAGATCCTGGAATAGTATTTCCCTATCCTTGGTCTCGGTAGGTTTCTGTAAAGGGATAATATTTCGCACAGCATCGGTAATAGTCTTACTGGGTTGCGTTGGTTTATTTTTCGCAAGAAAATAAAAACCCAAGACTAGAGCAGCTCCTATTAAGACTAATAAAAACTTTTTCACGTACTAATTATAACTAATATTGAAGAGCCTGGCATTCTGCTAAAATATAATATGCCGTTTCAACGGGTAATTCTGATTGCTGCCGGAGTAGTCTTAGCTTTTGGTTTGTTTTATTTTCTATTTAATCGGGAAAAAGCTCAGGTTGCCCTTAATTCTATAAGCGCTGTTGTGGACAACGACAATACTCCGCTCCAGACCTATCAGCCTCTTTCCATAGACGCTCTTCGGAATTTAAAATACGACAACAGCGGAATTACAATAGAAAGAACATTGGATCCCGGCTCCAATTACTCCAGATACTATGTTTCTTATAAATCAGAGGGATTGAAAATATACGGTCTACTTACCGTACCCAATAGTGAAAAACCTAAAAACGACTGGCCTGCCATAGTTTTTAATCATGGATTCATTCCGCCTGCTGAATACCGTACAACCGAAAGGTATATCGCCTATGTTGACGGGTTTGCTAGAAATGGTTACATAGTGCTTCGGCCCGACTACCGTGGGCATGATCAATCAGAAGGAGAACCTTCAGGCGCCTACGGATCTAATGGGTATACTATAGATGTATTAAATGCTACCAACTCGCTGAAACATTACAAAGATGTGGATCCGGATAAAATAGGAATGTGGGGACACTCGCTCGGTGGTTTTCTGACCCTTCGGAATATGGTAGTACGAAAAGATATAAAAGCAGGAGTCATCTGGGCAGGAGTTATCGCATCCTACCCTGATCTTCTTACTCGCTGGCGGAGAAACACTCCTCCCCCTGGATTGCCCAGAGGAGCCACTGGATGGAGACAGAAACTTGTTGCTGAATTCGGTTCGCCTGAAGAAAATCCAAAGTTCTGGAATTCGATTTCCGCCAACTCCTATCTTAAGGACATATCAGGACCTCTGCAGCTGCATCATGGGACAGCAGATACATCGGTACCGGTAGAGTTTTCCGAGATTCTTAAGCAGCAGATGAAGGATGCCGGAAAACCAATAGAAGTATATATATATCCGGGCGATGATCATAATCTTGCCTCGAGCTTCAATACTGCTATGCAGCGGTCAGTCGAATTCTTCGATAAACACCTGAAATAAATCTCTTGCGAATCGCGTTTCATACCGATACAATAAGCCATGCCAGTCGAATTTTATCATAGACTCGTGCTCCCCGCGATTGAAGGGAAATTTAATCACGTTCCTGTATTTATTGATCCAAAAGTAAACTTTGATCAACAGGTTCGTGAGTACACAGCAATAAAAGTAATTTCACCTTCGATAGAAAAAAGGGTTGTCGGAGATCTGCTTCCTGACAGTTGGGACGACACTGTACTTGGATTGCGCTTGGAAAGCATAGACTTGTCATTGGTGGAGGTACTGGTCATAGAAAAATCTGGAGGAATCGAGGTCGAACTTTATAGGGCTGACGAATCAGGGTTGCTGCAGCCTTTATATCCCGAAGATTTGCCGAAGGTAATAAGGTTGTCGGATCCAAATGAAAAACTAGGCTTGGCAGGTAAAAAAAAGGGAGAAAAAGATAACGAGTTTCTTAATGCGGTCAGATTTGTGCCGGTTTCTACGGAACGATCTTTTGATTAAGCACGGAATTTTGCTGATGAAGGTGAACTATCTCCTAAAGAGTTTTGGACTTTAAAATCTACCTCGCCTGTTTTAAGATCAATTCCTACTACGAGTAACGCAACTCTCTGTGTTTTTAAGCCAGACTTATTTTTGAATATATCCCAGTATTTCTTTGCTATCTCTCTTACATCATTACCTCCGATAGGGAGCGGATAAGGTTCTCCTTCAAAAGCCATTACCTTATGTTCGTCTTCTCCCTGATATGTCTGTATGGCATATCCTATGCCCGGCTTTATAAATTTTGTAAGATTGTAGAATTCCCGTTCGGTATTACCGGAAGACCCTTCTCTTATTTTCGAAAACAAAAACTTTGGATGATTGCCAATCCTAAGAACTCCGGATATCCGCGGTGTATGGAGCGAGTCGCCTTCAAAACTCCATTCCCCTAGCTCTTCTTCCCAATCTTTTCTCCTTGAAAGACTATCGGCTATCGCATCTGTCTGTTCCCCATTTGAAATTACGTGATTATCCCAAGCAGTTGCTGTTACGCTATAAATAAGCAAGTTTGGATCTTGATCTCCCTGCAGTTTACTTGGATCAAAGACCTCTGTTCTAAAAAAACCGTCATCTTCGAGTATGACTCTGTTTTGTGAGTCAGGACTTCGGGCAGTAATCCAATAGACCTGGATTCCCATATCGCCACGTTCATTCAGGCCCATTACAAATCCCCGTCCGGGATAGGGAGTATTGCGAAGAGCTTCTAAGTTTGCACGCAATTCTTTCGGAGCTGGTCTCATGGTTTCGGCAAGAGCCATAATTCGCCCATTATATCAGATCTCACAGTCTGTAAACATTAACGCTTGAATCCTCTTTCAATGTCGTTTAATATCAAAGATATGGGTGTGAAGGAAGCTGTTTTGCGGTTTCTTGAGTATTGCGAGCTTGATAAAGGACTTTCTGTAAAAACCGTGCGGATGTACGGCTACTACCTCGGTTTTTTCCAAGGCTGGCTGCTGAAAGCCAATAACACCGAAGATTTTGATGTTGAAAAAATAGATGAGGAAACTATCCGCAACTTCCGCCTCTATCTCTCCCATTCCTATAAAAATCCCTACAAGGGAGATCTGAAAAGACAGACCCAGAACTACTTCCTGGTTGCCCTGCGCTCTTTTTTCAAATATCTGACCAGGCAAAAGTTTCAGGTCATGTCAGCAGAGATGATTGAGCTTGGGAAGACGCGCGACCGGGAGTTAAAATTTCTTACAGATGACCAACTGAAAGCATTATTTCAGAGCGTGGATACACGCGAGGAGCATGGCATAAGAGACCGTACAATTCTTGAGGTGCTCTTCTCCACAGGTCTTCGTGTCTCTGAAATGGCTGCGCTTAATCGTGATCGCGTCAATCAAAACTCAGGTGAATTCAGCGTAACAGGAAAAGGCGGAAAGGTCAGAATCGTGTTTCTATCAAAAGACGCAAAAGATTGGCTTAAGAAATATCTTGAGAAAAGATCAGATTCCTACCGTCCCCTGTTCATCCGCTACTCCGGCCCGAAAGGTAAAGAAGAACTGTCCGATGAAAGACTGCGATTATCAGTACGTTCTATCGAGCGGTTGGTCGAACGGTATAGAAAAAAAGCAGGTATTACTATGCGCATCGGTCCCCATATGTTGAGACACTCATTTGCTACTGATTTACTGAATGCAGGCGCAGATCTTAGATCAGTGCAGGAAATGCTCGGACATAAAAATCTTTCAACAACGCAAATCTATACCCACGTCAGTAATCCCCGACTCCGGGAGGTCCACGAAAAATACCACTCCGGCAACAAATAGGTTTAGATTGAGGCAAGGCTTTAATCTTGGTATAATTTTGACACTATGTCAAAAGAGCGTATTAGTAGACCTTCTGTTGCCCAACTATTTATAGCAGAGTTTATTTTCAATGAAGCGACTTTGCACATTCTAAATGAGCCTGAATCACCTGAGCGCAAGAAACTGCAGAAGAATTATAAGAAGAGATTTAATTCACTTGAACGAAAAGATAAAGGCGATATAACAAGGGCCTTCTTGAAGATGCTTTCAGACCCTGCAGATATCGTTGTATCGGAGCATAGAACCGGATTGCTGGGACTACTGGAAACCATGAGTATGCTTAATGTAGACAGGCTGCCGGAGTACCTTGAGGATGCGGTGGTACAAGCAGGAACAGATAGAGCTGATGTAATGGAGCCGGTGATCGACGCAATTCATATTGCCAGTAAATACTTAAGCGCTAAGAAATTTACGAAGATTATGCATAGCCTGAATATCGTAGTCTCCCAGTACGATGAAGATGATAGGTCCGGTCTTTTACAAAAAATGAGAGACATCAAGGCTCCTGAGAGGTGGAAGAGTCCTGCAATGCAGAAATGGGAGGAAGAGATGTTTATTCCTGAAAGAATTAAGTCATTGGAAGGATCAGGTATTCCCAGTCAAAGAAAAGTTTTTGGAAGATATTCAAGATTAAGCCATGAGGAAAAAAAAGATTTGGACGAACGTGTTGTCGAGTGGCGGAAAGACAAAAAGACAAGGGCTTATATTACAAAGCAAACTGGTTTATCCTCAAACGAAGTAAGTGAAATAATAAAACGCCTCATCAAAGAAGGCAGGATCCCAAGAAAAAAGAGCGGCGTGCCAAAACGAGATCCACTATGACCAAGAGTCTACAAATGAAAAAACGGTTACAATAAAGTATGTTCTTGAAAAAAATACTACGACCAAAAGTTTTCCTGTGGCTTTTCATCGCACTCTACGCTTTTTACTTTTCCTATCTTACGGTTCTTAGGTATCATACCCTTTACGCCTCTTACTTTGACCTTGGGATCATGCATCAGGCAGTACACAACTCATACAAGGCAATTCAAAAAAACGATTATTCACACTTTCTTGAGATCACAGACCCTCTTGGTAAAGAACAGATAAAAAGAATGGGAGTGCATAACGACCTGCTTCTTGGTCTTCTCGCTCCGTTTTATTTTTTCAAAGACTCACCTGCAATGTTGCTTGTCATACAAGCCGTAGTCGTGTCGCTTGGAGCTTTTGCAGTCTTTCTTATAACAAGCGTAGTATTTAACAAATCAAAGTATAAGGAGTTACTTTCGCTTGCCTTTGCGCTCAGCTACCTACTCAATCCCGTATTGCAGAAAGCAAATATCTACGACTTTCATGCAGTTGTGCTTGCAACCACGACGCTTCTTTTTACGTTCTATTTCTATCTAAGAAAAAACTATCTCTCCAGTTTTATCTTTCTCCTTTTGTCGCTTATGGCAAAAGAGCAGGTATCGCTGACCGCTGCTTTTTTTGCACTGTATATTTTGTACGATCAATTCAAAGAAAAAAAATCTTTGAAATTTCCGATTACGGTTTTGATCACGAGTTTGATATGGTTTTGCGCTTCAGTATTTTGGATTATTCCCCACTTTAGAGGAGGAGATCACTTTGCAGTCGCCAGATACAGCGACTTCGGTGATTCTCCGGGCGCAATACTCCTAGGTTTTTTTAAAAACCCTCAAGTGGTACTACAGCGGGTATTTCATACCGACACCTTTAGATACTTTTTATTTCTCTTAGGACCCCTCGGCTTCTTATCGGTTTTTGCACTTCCCATTTTTTTAATCTCACTGCCGGAATTAGGAGTAAATCTCCTTTCCGAAAACTGGAATATGAGAAATATCATCTACCATTACACGGCAGTGATACAGCCGTTTATTTTTATATCCGCAATCTACGGAGCAAAGAAACTTATTGATTATTCTTCGAGTGTAATCGAGAAGAACCGTTCTCGACAGGCTCGAATAGTAAATAAGATAACAATAATAGCAATGGTTTACATTCTTATTGCGACGGCTATTTTTTCCTACTGGAAAAGTCCACTACCCTACTCATTAGAAAAAGAAATCCACCCGATCAAATATCCTCAGGCTGAGATGTCGGATGCAAAACTCTGGGGAGATCTCCTGAAAAAAGAGGACCTTAAGATCTCGTCTACAGGCCAACTCTCGCCGTTCTTTTCCGGAAGAAGATATTTCTATACATTTGACGAGGACTACGTTTTAGCCGATTACATTGCCATTCGGTTAAATGAAATATATAATTATCCTGAGAAGGACACACTTATACCCGTATATCAGAGATTGGTAAAAGATCCGGATTTCGAATTGATATATCAGAAGAAAAATTTCGAAGTATATAAGAAGAAAAAACCATGATCAGCTTCATTATTCCCTTTCACAACGAAAAAGAAAATCTTGCGCCACTGTATAAAAAAATACGGGAAGTTATGAAAAGTCTTAGCCAAAATTTTGAGATAGTCTTTGTAGACGACGGTTCGACTGACGCATCTTCACAGAAAATAAAAGGTAAGGAAAATACGGTTTTGGTCTCACACAGAAAAAGAATGGGTAAAGGACGCGCCCTCATGTCCGGCTTTTTCGCATCAAAAGGAGAAGTAATTTTTTTCATGGACGCGGATCTCCAGGACGACCCTGCAGATATTCCTGCCTTTTTGGAAAAGATTAAGCACGGATACGATTTGGTAAACGGTTGGAGAAAAAACAGAAAAGACCCTTTCTTCAAGAAATTTTATTCTTCAATCTTTAATCAATTTCTTCTCGGAGTCCTCCTCCAATCAAGGTTTCATGATATAAACTGCGGGTTCAAGGCAATGCGCAGAGAAGTTCTGGAACAGGTCTCCTTATATGGTGACAATTACCGTTTCATACCGATATTAGCCGATAAAGAAGGCTTTAAGACATCGGAGGTTGTAGTACATCATCATCCCAGACACTCAGGAAAATCAAAGTACGGATTTTTTAGGGTAATATCCGGATTTTTTGACACCGTAACAACTGCATTTATATATAGTTTTTCAGAAAAACCGCTTCATTTTTTTGGCCCGATTGGATCAATTATTTTTATGGCAGGATTTATATTATGTGCCTATCTTGCATACGAACGATTATTCTTTGGCGTGCTTCTTTTTCAAAGACCAGCTCTTCTTCTGGGAGTTCTTTTGATTATAGTAGGGTTCCAAATCATTATGACCGGAATTATCGGTGAACTTATTGTCTACTTTAATAACAAAAAAGAGTCATGAAAAAAGTGTTGATAACCGGTGCAGGTGGATATATTGCCTCTGTTGCCACATACCAATTACTCGAGCAAGGACATTCAGTGATTGCTCTGGATAACTTTTCTACAGGATACAAGGGCCCTCTTACTGAACTTCAAAAAAAATTCGGCTCCGAAAAACTTATCGTAGAAGAAGTTGATCTTCGAAAAGATCTGTCAAATTTTTTCAAAAAAAATACGGGAATAGATTCGGTCCTTCATTATGCTGCATCCTGTAAGGTGGATGAGTCTATGAAGGAGCCGGAAAAATATTTTGAAAACAATGTCCTCGGTACCCTAAACCTGGTAAGGCATCTTACTGAGCAGAATATTTCCCGTCTAGTTTTCTCTTCAACCTGTGCAGTATACGGAGAAGCTCAAAAAATTCCCGTTGATGAATCGCACCCGACCAACCCTGCAAATCCATATGGTGAATCAAAACTGATGGCAGAGAAGATTATCGGATGGTTTGGAAAGGTAAAAGGACTGCAGTATGTAATCCTAAGGTACTTTAATGTATGCGGCGCATCGGATGACGGACTTATCGGTGACTCAAAAAAACCCTCTGTTCTTTTGGTCCAAAATGCAGTACGAGGTGCTCTGGGGATCGAACCGTTCTTTCTCACATTTCCCGAGGTTGAGACGCCTGATAAATCCCCTATCCGGGACTATATTAACGTGGTCGATATAAACAAGGCTCATATCCAGGCATTAGATTATCTGGAAAAAGGAGGAAAAAATGAAATTATTAATCTCGGTACCGGTACCGGCGATTCTGTTTTAGAGATTCTTGATAAGGTTGAGAAGGCAACCGGGAAAACAATTGAGAAGAAAAAATCAGATAAACCCCGGCAGGGAGAATATTCCAAGATGATCGCCTCGATTGATAAAGCATCGAAGCTGCTTCAATGGAAACCCAAACGTACTATACAGCAATCAGTAGACTCTCTTATCAAATGGTACGGCAACCACCCTCAAGGCTGGGAAAGTGAGTGAAGAAACGAATTTACGATAGATAAAACCAAACTAAAGGCAAGCGCCCACCAAAAACTATCCACCGTAAATCCTGGCACAATTCTTGCCACCAGTAATATCAAAAGCGCATTGATTACAAATATAAATAATCCAAGGCTCAATACGGTCACAGGGATCGTCAGAAGAATCAGGATCGGGCGCAAAACCGCATTTACTATCGCAAGGATTATCGCCACTACGATCGCTGTAAAAAATCCGTCAACATTTACTCCAGGCAGGACATATGCAGCAATCCAGACCGCCAGTCCGTTTATCAGGGCACTGATTAGAATTTCCATACGCACATAGTACCTGCCTGCTATTTCAAAATCAAGTTGACTAAGTCCTGTTTCTGTTATAATTGCAGCATGGACGGACACAGAGGCGCAAATCGTCATTTCTCCCCCATTAATCTTTCCTAATCCACCAATCAATACTCTTATGGATAAAGCATCTATTGCCTCAATAATTCTTGCAGCAGGACAGGGAAAGCGCTTGAACTCAAAGGATATGAATAAGGTGACCTTTAGTTTTGTGGAAAAGCCGATGATCACGTACGGCGTCGAGTTGTTCAAAGAAGTATCCTCTCCGGTTGTAGTTGTAGTGGGTGCATTTGCAGACAGCGTCAAGGATGTCTTAAAAGATGAAAAAGATGTCGTCTATGCTCTACAAAAAGACCAGCTTGGTACGGGTCATGCCACGCGTGAAGGACTAAGGGTAATAAAGAGCAAGCCCGAACTTGTGCTTATCGGTTACGGCGACCATCTTATGTTTTATAAACACGAAACTCTTAAGCGTCTGATTGATCTTCATCAGAAAGATGACGCAGTGGTTACCTTTATTACCACAAAATACGAAAAGCCTGAAGAGCTTGCATGGGGTCATATTGAGCGGGACTCCGGTGGAAAGGTTGTTGACATTATTGAGCATAAGGATGCAGATGAAGATCAGAAAAAGATAAAAGAATTAAACGCAGGGTTGTATTGTTTTGACTATGATTTTTTACAATCCCATATCAACGCAATCCATAAATCAAAGGTCACCGGCGAATATTATCTCACCGATATTATCAAGGTGGCATTTACCGATAAAAAGCCTGTCTCTGCTTTACTCGTACCGTTTGAAGAGGTGGGAATAGGCGTCAACCGCCCGGAAGAGCTTGAGGAAAGCCAGACGTACTACCAGGACACACATTGAAAGATCCGCTGTAAAACACCCCCCCAAAATTACTACAGACCGCTCCTTTGGTATAATAACAACAGTCGCGGGATTAGTTAAACGGCTTAACGTCACCCTTCCAAGGTGAAGAAAGGGGTTCGACTCCCCTATCCCGCTCCAATGTTTAAGCTGGAGGTTAGCGGTAAAATACTAATCATTGTTTTTCTTTTAGCTTTTGCCCTGCGGCTTATTTCTCTTGATCAGTCACTTTGGCTTGATGAGGCAACTACAGGACGCGTTGTCGCAAACAATTCATTTACAGGAATCCTTACCAACTTTTCTCCTCATGATTTTCATCCACCATTGTATTACTGGACATTAAAACTCTGGACGACGGTTTTTGGAACATCCGAGATTGCTCTTCGGTTTCCATCAATATTTTTTTCACTTCTTACCGGATGGATGATTTACCTGATCGGCAAGGAACTTCGTAACAAGCGGATCGGGCTTTATGCCATGATCTTTTTCCTCTTTAATCCTCTGGTCATCTACTATTCTCAAGAAGCCCGGATGTATATGATGGTGACATTTCTCACCACCTGTTTTCTGTATTTTATTCTTCGTTGCTCAGACCCGAAAAACAAAACCAGAAAACGAGATGTTATCTTCGCAAATACATTCAGCGCGCTCAGCATATCAACCTTTTATGGATCGGCTTTTTTCATACTCGCATTTTATGCTTACACCCTCTATAAAAAAGCATCCTTGAAACAGCTCGTTCCTTATCTTCCTGGATTCATATTGCCCTTACTCGCTCTCATTCCCCTTCTTCAAGTTCAACTAAGTAACTCCAAAGAAACTTTGACAGCGATTTCAAACTGGACCAGTGTTTTGGGAAAAGCGGATATTAAAAATCTACTTTTGGTCCCGGTTAAATTTACGATGGGAAGAATTACCTTTGAACCAAAAGCCTTTTACTATTTTGTTGCGATAATCTGGACGGGATTTATTTTTTACGTGGCTTCAAGAAAGGCGTCTAAATACTTACTCTTATCAACTCTTTTTGTAGCCCCACTTGCTCTTGGCTTTCTTGTCTCTTTCTATAAACCGATGCTGCAGTACTTCCGTTTCCTATATCTTTTGCCGGTACTTTCCCTGCTGATAGCTCTTGGTTCACAAAACAGACCACAGCGAGTCAGAGTTCTTGCAGGGTTCTTTTTCTTTTCTTGTGTCTATCTGTTCTTTTCCGGTTTTCACCGTGAAGACTGGAAGGGCTTGGTCAAAAACATAACAGATGAAAAAAAAGTCTATATGATTCCCTCATCTTCTGATCCGGTGCAATATTACAACAAGGAAATCGCAATAAAAGATATACGGGGAGGTTACGGTAATGAAAGCAGCATCCTGGTTATTCCCTATACCAGTGATATTCATGGCTTTGACTATAAAAAAGCACTGGAAAGCAACGGATTTAGGCAAAAGAACGCACAAACAGTACGAGGACTTCAGTCTGAACGCTGGATTCGTTGAAAAGCCTTTACGATGCCCCAGAGATTTCTTAGGCGCTCCAACAGTATTTGAGGCAGGTTAAATACGATTTTCTTCAAACCCCAGTTTTTCGCGATCAGGATATTCCAGTTTTTAAAATCAAGATAGGCTTTTTTTACCTTAAACTGTGAGGATGTTTTTTGGCCTTCATGAAAAACTCTCACCTTTTGTACGAGTCCAAATTCCATCCCCATTTTTCTTGCACGTAAAAAAAGATCTACATCTTCAAGGTAAGCGAAATATATAGGATCAAACCCTTGGAGATTAAAAAAGTCTTTTTTTACAAAAACAATGGCAGCGCCGGTATAACCGTCGGCGTTTTCTTGTTTAGGATTCGTTAACAACTGGATTTTTCCAAAGGGCAACACCTTGTATCCGTAATTTTCTGCCACACCCTTATTATTTATCAAAAGCGGTACCGAGGCAAACCATCGATTGCGTTTTATTTCTGCAATACAGTCCTCGATCCATCTTTTGACAAACGAAAGATCATCATTTAAAAAAATTAAATACTCCGGACTAGTAAGCTCCTCTGCTCTTCTTGCGCCGTCATTTGCAGCACGCGCAAATCCATAATTCTTCCGGTTGTTGAGAATAGATATATTTAAACGATAGGATTGCACCTTAATCTTTTCTTCCAAAGGCGTTTTTCTGTCATTATTTACTAAAATCACAGAAGCATTTTCGTAGAATTTTTCAATATCTCGTAAGACCGCCAGTAATCCCTGGGTGTTCGTAAACGTAGGAATAATAACTGTAAATTTATCGGTTAGGAAGTTTTTTGTAGGCATAAAAAGTAGTGAGACTTAGTACGGTCACCGGTGCCAATATGGCCAGAGCATTTATCAAAGGAGGAGCTTTAATTCCGATCTGTGGGATAAGCACATAGCACCCTATTGTCATGATTAGGAAGTACAGGACGTTTCCGTAGAGCACGTAGATCGGCTTGCGTATCGTATAGAGAACGAATTGTAGCGGAAGATTTCCGAGTGTGAATATAAGGTATGCAGGAACAAGGGCTTTGGTTATTGCAGCTGTCGGCGCAAAGCGCTCGGTAAAGAAAAGATAATAGACCCAGTTAGGCGTGAGGAAGACCAGGATGTACAAGAAAGTAGGAATTAACAGATAAAAGAAGCCGTGTCTGAGTTCTTTTCTTGCCTCCATTTTTGTCCGTACTTTGGCAAAGTTCGGAGACAAAACCTGCGTGACTGAAACGACGGTAGTTACTATACTAAGCACTATTTTTTGTGAAAGACCATAATATCCCACATCATTCTTAAGCAGGAAAAATGAGAGTAGGAATAGATCCATTCTGCCTCCTAAATTATAAAGCTGGGTTGCGATAAAGTACGTGAGCGTATAGCCGGCACGGAACTCGCTCCTTCTCACACGCGCTTTTGAAAGGAAAAAAACAGCATCTCTTCGGTCTATCGCAAGTGTCAGAAAAAACAACAAGGGGCCGATTACCCCAAAGGTGAAGATCACCCATCCCACCGTCACCGTCTTTGTATAAATAAGACCAAACAAGACTATGGTTTTTAGGACATTCTGCAGATTGTTGTGGATATTGGCGACCAGGAATTTTTTAGCTGCAAACAAGATATTTAAGGCAAAGTTCTGCCAGATTAAAAACAGTACTGCAAGACCGGTGATATAAAGATCCGAAGCCGGTGCGCCTGTTTTAAAAAACACCTGATCAAGGTACGGAAAAGAGATAAAAAGGGCAAAAAGCACAGTGGATGAGAATAGGGATTGGAAGGCAAAGTTGGTTTTAATGAAGTTGTAGATACGTTCACGTTTTTCCTCGATAAGTATGGGAAGCGTTGAGTAAATTGCGGCAGTAACTCCAAAATCAAGGACGTTTGCGAGAACATATGAAATTCCCAGTAATACACTAAGGACTCCATATTGGGCAGGAGTCATGATTCTTACCAGGACAAGGGCAAAAAAAGCGGTAAAAGCGACGTTTAGATAGTTGCCGATTGTATTAATGACAATGTTCCTACTATTCGGAGTACGAAGGAATTTTAGCAACCGATGCCGCATGTATATATTGTAACAAAATTGTCTGTTATAATGTATTTTTATATGGCTAAACAGGCCCTCATTACAGGCATTCTTGGACAGGATGGTCCGTATCTTGCGAAATATCTTCTGGAGAAAGATTACAAAGTCTACGGGATGCTTCGCAGATACTCTAAGCCCCAGTTTGACAACCTAGACTATCTGGGAGTTACAAACAAGATCGAGTTTATAGAAGGTGATCTAACCGATGACGCCTCTCTCTTAAACATTATTAAAAACATAAGGCCCCAGGAGGTCTACAACCTTGCGGCCCAGTCATTTGTAGGCTCTTCCTGGGAGCAGGCAAAGCTTACTACCGAGATCAATGCCGTTGGCGTACTCAATCTTTTAAGTGCAATCAAACTATTTTCCCCCACCAGTAGGTTTTATCAGGCCTCAACTTCAGAAATGTTCGGATTGGGAAACGACGGTGGATTTCAGGACGAAAATACGCCCTTTCACCCCAGAAGTCCATACGGCATCTCAAAGGTTTACGCACACTGGATGACCGTAAATTTTCGTGAATCATACGGAATCTTCGCATGCAGCGGCATATTGTTTAACCATGAGTCCCCTATCCGTGGAATTCAGTTCGTTACAAGAAAGATCTCAGACGGTGTAGCCAGGATTAAGACTGGAAAAGCAAAAGATCTGTCACTGGGAGATCTTGAGCCAAAGAGGGACTGGGGTTTCGCAGGTGATTACGTCGAGGCGATGTACAGCATGCTCCAGCTTGAAAAGCCTGAAGATTTTGTCATAGGGACCGGTAAAACCCATTCGGTAAAGGAATTTGTCGAGCTTGCTTTTAAGACTGCAGGTATAGATGACTGGCAAAAATATGTAAAAAGCGATCCTCGATTCAAAAGACCTGCCGAAGTTCCACATCTGTGTGGAAAACCTGATAAAGCAAAGAAAATACTTGGCTGGACCCCCAAGATGGCCTTCCCCGAGCTTGTAAAGACGATGGTCGAGGCCGACATAAAACGATACGAAAGTAAGCAATAACTCCATGGGCCACTATCAAGTCTCAGATCTTGAGACTCAACAAGAACTTCTCTCTTCAGGCGATTATGATCTTCGAATCACAAATCTTGCCCGATTTATCCTAAAAAAAATCAAGAAACAAAGGGGTAAGTTCATTGATATCGGCGCAGGAAACGGTTTAGTACTTCGTTTCTTCAAAAACCACGGATTTGATGTGACGGGCATGGAACTTTCCAGAAATCTGTGCGAGGCTATGAAAAAAAATCCTCAGATGAAAGGGATAGAGGTCGTGCAAGGAAATATCATAGAAAAAAAGGGAAAAGAAGAATTTGATTATGTACTTGCTTCGGATGTCATAGAACACATAGAAAACGACGACCTCGCCTTAAAAAACCTATTTTCATTTGTGAAGCCAGGTGGACTACTGATACTTACCGTGCCCGCGCATTCTCATCTGTTCGGGACCCGCGATAAGGCCTGGGGTCATTACCGCCGTTACGATAAAAAACTACTGCTAGATAAACTCTCTGCTCTCCAAGGAACAGTTGAGTTTGTCTCTTTTTGGAATTTATTGGGTTATTTCCCCTATTTTATCTTTGAGAAAATCCTTCACAAGCCGGTAAATGAAACCATGAGGCACTCTCAATCACCTATAAGTAAGACAGTAAGGAAGCTTATTGAGTTGGAACTAAGAGCTGAGGAAGCCGCTGGTTTTTCTCCAATTGGTCTGACTTTGATTGCCGGTATCAGGAAGGCTGATAAGTAAACTTTTTGGAGTTTACACTTTTTCCCCACTGTTCAAGAGTGAATCCGTCCTTATCTTTTTCGGTAACAAGACCAGCTTTAGAATATTCATCAAATGTTGTTTTGAGGTCGGGACTGCATAATGACCAGTCTATATCAGGCGCAAACGGAGAAATGCTCGCCTCATTGCCAGGACTCCATTCCTGTGAACAATAATATTCTATCTGAGTGTCTTCAGTGAAAACATTTCCATGAGCGAACCCTACAGGAATCCAGATCCATTCATTTATATCAACATCCGGCGACGACGGCATATCATAGGCAGCAATCTTTCCATAGGTTGGCGACCCGATGCGTATATCCAAAAATAAATCAACCATCCGCCCGCGAAGGGTGCGTATTAATTTTGCTTGAAATGGATCCCACTGAAAATGAAGACCCCTTACAACTCCCTTTTTTGAAAAGCTCTCGTTAGATTGTAAAATCTCACTATCTTTAA
Source organism: Candidatus Microgenomates bacterium (assembly GCA_025451885.1). Taxonomy (GTDB): domain Bacteria; phylum Patescibacteriota; class Microgenomatia; order UBA1406; family GWC2-37-13; genus 2-01-FULL-40-42. The sequence goes on along the minus strand of JANWJL010000034.1, from coordinate 64,183 downwards.
AAGCTGCAACATTCGGATTATTTTGAAAATCGCTTTTCTTAAATACTTCTGTGAAATAACCACGATGGTCGGTAAAACGCTGCGATCTAATGACTTGAATTCCAGGAAGGGCCAGTTTGTTTACTTCAAGAATCTTCATGTATTGTAATTCTACAAGAAAAACTATTGTATTTTTACACAATAAGCGGGTCCCTGTGGTTGAAATACAACAAGCCATAATACACTCACGACTAAAAATATAAGTACAACCACGAGACGCCCCTTGGATTTACCATCTATCGTATAAGCCTTAAACCCAAAAAAAGATAGTAAAAGATACGGAAGCGAAATTAAAATAAACTTAAAAAGAAAAGGGATCGTAGGGTTTAAAAATATTTCTGCCAACTGCAGAAACAAGGCTGCAAAAAAAATTATAGACAACACTCTTAATCTGCGTTTTTCAATTAGACTATATATTCCATATATCATAAATACGAAACCAACGACTGAAATCATGTTTACCATCACCAATAAATCCCAAAAGTTAAGGTACAGGTTAAAAACTTGAGAGAAAAACAGGATTATCTTGTTATGAAAAAAACGGATCAAAAAAATTGAAGAATCAACTTTGCCAGTGGTGGCTTCGATGACACTAAGATCGAACCGGGACATAGAGAAATGAAATAAATTATCTTGAAGATTTTTACAGTAAGCCCAGGTCCTTAATGCAAGAACTTCAGACGTAAGAAAAAGCAAATAAAACAATATGTTTATCATATTTCCCAAAATTGAATAAATATGTCCCCATACGGATTATTCGGAATGTAAATCTTTTCAAGATTTCTTTCACTAGCTCTTCCGTAGTCAGGATGGACATAAAGAATTTTTTTACTTTCCCACTCGTCAGGTTTTGTCCATTTTGAATCTACATAAAGAGGAGCGACAGAGTCACCGTAAAACTTAAAATAGATTGGAGCAAAAGTAAACTGACTTGAATCAACAACAATCAAATCATATCTTGATTTAAGTCTGACAGCTTCAAGCACCATTTCCTTATACGCTCCACCCCAGTCAAGTTGATGCACTTTTGGATAGTGCCCGTAGAAATGATGAAGGTAAAAAAGAAATTCATAACAGACAATTACCGTTAGCAAAACTAAAAAAATCTTCTTTACGGGACTCTTAATAAGAGTAAGGAGACCGACGATTCCAAAAGAAATAATAATGGTGAGGGGTATAACTAGCGGAAGAGATCTCAGAGTATGAGGCGTCGGGCGAGTAAATGCAGCTGCGAAAGGAGCGGTTAATAACAACAGAAGAGTAATCGATTTGAGCTGACTTTTTTGACGAAAAAGCGAAAACCCTCCAAATAATAAAAAAGGCAGCGTCCATAGATAAAGTAGTCCTGCATGGTCGACCTGGTGTCTCCCAAAACCATCACCTTTAATAACAAGAAACTCAGTAGAAAAGTGCGAAAGATAGTTGCGCAAAACGACTACAGGATATGTATAAAGCTTGCTTACTAAAGTTGGAGTTTTATATTCATCAAATGCGGCTGTTTGATCGAATCTTGCCATACTCCCAGTCTGCAAAAAAAGCGGCAGTACGACTAAAGCAAGCAATATAAAAGCAGCAACCAATTGTTTTTGATACCCATTCTTTTTTCGAAAAAAAATAAACCAAAGTCCAAATAATGTAATTGGAGTAATTATCCGAAAAGAATGATAAGTGTAAAAAGTCAGCGTAAAGGAAGATAGACTAAGCCAAATTAAAAAATGATTTTTATCTTTTACGGATCGTATCAACAACCAGACTGCAAAAATATAAAAAAACAGCGCAAGATTCACCTCAAACCCTGCCCGTGAAAACTGAAGGTGCCATGGAGAAACTGCGAGTAACAAAGCAGCTGTTAATCCAATCCAACCGGCTTTATCTTTACTTTTCTTGTCCATCATAAGAAGGTCCTTTACGAGAAAAAAAAGAGCAATTACGGTTAGAGATCCGGCCAAAGCAGATGGAAACCGCACCGCAAATTCATTCTTTCCAAACGTCAAAATAGATAAAGAGGTTGTGTAAATATACCCGGGTAGCTTATAGTCGCCATAGGACTCAAAAAGAATAGGAAGTTTTTTTCCGAATTCATCTTTTCCGGTTTTTAATATTGTATACGCGTTATAACCTATTGCAACTTCGTCGCCTGATAACCCCGGAGGTACTTCTGAAAGTCTGAAAAAACGGAGGGTAAAAGTAAGTAAAATTACGAGCACAAATAAAGTTTTCTGAAGATTACTCATAAGCGTAGCGGTAGTTTAGTATCCGGACAACGCTTTGTCCAAACAAAGTTAAATGTTTTTTTGCATAGGTATCCATCGATTTAAAAAACAATTCCCTCCTTTTTTTTTCATCGAGTAGAGAGAATGACTCTCCCCCCTTGTGTTGAATGCGACCCTTCAACCACCCCACTTTATAACCTTCATTAACCAGTCTGCGGGAAAGATCGGAATCCTCAAACCAAAGATAAAACTTCTCATCCCATCCTCCGATATCTTTTAAGACCTTTTTTTTAATAAAAAGCAATCCTCCCGTTAATGTCTTCTTTGGGAATATTGACAGCGGGATTATATGTTTCAAAGGAGTGAATTCGGAAAGAAGAGAAAGTCCGGACGGAATCGGTTTTTTATATTTCTCAGTTATAGCTATAGAAAAAGCATCGTAATTCTTATTTTCTGCCTCTTCTATTAAATTTAAGATTTGTTTTGCACTGATCGATACGTCAGGATTCAAAAAAACAATCCATTCCCCTCGGGATATTTCTGCTCCTTGATTACAAGCTGCAGCATATCCTTTGTTTATTTTATTCTGGATTAATGCAACACTCATATTTTTGTCTTTTACCCAGGACACATTTTTTTTTGAGTGATTATCTACAACTATTATCTGAAGCGCGTCGCTTTTTCTAAGTAAAGCAAGTAGTTTGCGGAGTGAATCCGGGGTGTTCCAGTGGACAATGACTATACTAACCTTCATAAATAAACCTGTCTGGCAAAATAAACATTGATAAGAAAACCTGTAATTTCTGTGATTAGCATAACCCATGCAGCAGCTACAACACCAAGTACCGGAACGAATACAATGTTCAATCCAATGTTAAGAGCTGTATTAAAGATTCCGTAGGGAAGAAATCTTTTAAGCAACCGTGAACTTTGTACAACCGTTGCTAAAGGCGCATTAAGAAAGAAAAATAAAACTACTCCTGCAAAAATTTTCATTACCTGTACTGCCCCGACATATGCTGGACCGATTATTGTTACTATCAGCCAGCCGGAAAGCAAATAAATGCATATTGATGATAAAAGACCCAAAAAAAGCATAATAAAAGTAATTCTTACCAGATGACCGGAACTTAACGTTGATTCTTTTGCAGAAATCGGAAAAAGATTATGGGAGAGAGCCGTGGGCAAAAGACTTATTCCCTCGAGGTACCGATACGCAGCTCCATAAATTCCCAAAGCGCTACTATTCAGAGCATAACGTACAATCAGCGAATCTCCTCTACTATATGCAAAGGAAGTGGCAATGAGAAAAGCATACGACGAAGACCCTTTTAGAGTTTTTAATATTTCCTTAAGAGACGAAGGTTTTATTCCTTTTAGAGCTTTCCACGGGAAAATCCAAAGGGCAGTGATAGTCGAAGCTATGAAATAAAGATATATTGCTATCTCAAAAGTAAAAAATTTATATGTAAACGCGTAACCAATTAAATAAGCTACCATTCTCACCGAAGTTTTTAGAGATAGCTTTCCAGACTGTTTCCTTTCGAGAAAATATCCATCCACGATCGAGATAAACGCCTCAAGTATGAGGACTATCAAAAAGATCAGTGAAACTACTGTTGAGAACGAACGGGTAAAATACAAAATAATCGCGGAAATTACTAAAGAGATAATAAGTGTGAAAATACGCGCATGTATTACTCTATGATAAAGTTCCTTTTTTTCTTCTTCATGGGCTTTCTTTTGATACCATTGGTTTAATCCAAAGTCTGCAAAGTAGGTTATGGTTAAAACCAGCGTATAAAAAAGAACCAATTCTCCGAATGACGAAGGGGTAAGTGCCCGTGCAAATAGAATAAATATAGCTGTGCTTAGCAGTCTGCTTATAGTAAGACCGCCGAAGTATATGCCGGAGCGCTTAAATAAATCTTTGAGCACAATCTATTATATCCCCCAGCTGTACAAAGTTGCAGGCCATATTGAATAGGGATTGTCGTCTAGAGGATAATGGTCCAGATAAAGTTCTTTTTTCAAATTTTTATCTACATATTCTTGGACGTCTTTGGGCAATGAAGCGTCGTCAATAAAAATAAATCCCCTCGGATATTTCTTTATTGCTTTTTTTAAGTCTGAAGTTTCACTGATAATGCCTATCTTTGGGTAAGCCTTTGAAAGTTTTACACCCTCATTATTATAGAAATAACTTTCATAGCCCACAGGAATACCGTTTACCAGGCCAACATCTTTCCAAGTAAGTTGATAAAGGTCGGAAAAATTTTCTCCCATAAACCATCTCGGTCTATCAAGCCAGGTCTCAATAATTGCAGTCTGATGATTTTTAAAACTTCCTTTGGTCTTTACTATTTCATATACACGTTGGTAATCAATCAGTGCAATCTCTCTAAAATCGTGGTTCACCGAGTAGTATTCCCATTTAGGATTGGTGACAAATTTATTCCGATCAAAAATGATAATAAAAACGAGAATTAAAGGAGTGATTATGTAGAAGATGTATTTTTTTTGTCTTATGCTAACAAGAAAAAGATCAGATATCTTTACTATCGAGTAAGATGCAAGAAGAAGGATAAAAGGAAACACGGGATTTATATATCTGGAGATATAGGGACCAAAGAAAAACGACAAAAAGAACAAATGGAGCGCAACATAGAGTACGACGAGCAAAGACGTTACTTTATGTCGAAATTCGGAAAAAACCGCCATCAGTCCTCCGACCAATGCCAAAAAAGTTAGGACTCCGTATTCTCTAACAAAAAAAGCATGATAGTACCAGAGGTTGTTGACATTGCCTATACTCTTCAAAATCACACTAAACGATCCGATTCCGTATGCCAGGCCAATCAAAAATATTAAAGAGAGAATAATTAAAGGATTCTTAATGATTGCGACTACCTCTTTTTGTCTGTGTGTGATTATATAGTGAATAAAAAAAGCGATCACCAAGACAAAAAACAGTGGATGAGTTGCAACGCCCAAGACGATCAAAAAAGTCAAAAGTGCGAGATTCAGGATGTTTTTATTTTCCCGCAGTCTTAGATAGAAAAAAACTGCAAGGAGTGCTAATAACTGTTGAATCATATATCCCCTTGCCTGGCGCGACCACGTGATCTCGTAATACGAAAGGGTAGTTAGTAATCCGGATAGTACTGCGACACGAAAGCCATAGAGCCGTCTAGCCAGTATCATAACAGCGGCAGGTACAATTGCGCCAATGATCACGATAGGAAGACGGGCTGTCCATTCGGATTCACCAAAAAGTTTAAAAAACCAGGCGATTAAAAAATGGGTCGTTATATTACGATTTTCAAAATAAAGAGGAGCTTTGTTAAGAGATTTAAAAACAGCAGTACCATACATCTGTATTAATCGTGCCTGTCTTGCGCTACTGTACTCATCCACCCAAAACGGATGATTATTTGTAATTCCTTTAAACCGGAAGAAGAAACTAATGATAATAGTTCCAAACAACAGTAAAATAAAAAAATTCGACTTTAGAGTAGTTTTATTCATGGGGTCTCGTGGGTATTATAAAGTTTTTTACCCGTTTTATCTATCTATAGCCATTGATCTGCAACGTTTCTTTATCAAGATACTTAAGCTGATTGAAATACTCGTCGTCCTGCTCTGTAAAGCTGTTCGTCCTGGGTATAACTTTTAGTTCTATGATATTACTTTGAGCATCATAACTTTTATCTTTCCATAAAACCCTCTTTTTTATCCATAGATTGTTTGTTCCAAGCTTCCAGTGGAGAGGCACAGTGAAGATGATCTTATTATCCGACCAAAAATCTGCGACAACAGGTTCGCCATCGTTGAAAAGTCTTACTTTATCTTTCTGAAGCCAACCGAAATTTGTCCCTTTCAAGACAACTTTTGTAGAAAAGTAAACTATACGAGGTTCAATTGAAGAAATTTTAGGATGACGTGAAAGTTGGATTTCTTTCTCTCTTCTTATTTGAACCTGTTTGTTTACGAGAACCGCAGCTACCGATATACCATAAACCAAAAGTATGACGAAAATGGTTAGGATGATAGCTTTGATATAGTTGAGTAGATGATCCCAGAATGTCTCAGGCTGCATATTAAAAAGACTTAGGACAAAATTTTTAGTTAATCGTATGAGCCTTTTTATGAATTTATCTATTCCACTGAAAACAAGCTCTATTGGCGTAAGAATCGTTCGGATTAACGTAAAGGAGCGCGGAGCATAAAGGACGGGTTTCTCTACAGTCCATAAAAAGCTGATACTCGAAAGTATGATGAGATTAAAGGACCAAACCGCAATCTTATCTGCTATAAGTTCCCTACCGCTAAACACAAAAAAAGGAACGGCAATGAGAAAAAATAGCGCGAGATTATACCCGGTAAGTTCTTGCAATTGGAATCCGATTACAATTAGCAGCCAGGTGAAGGTTAGAGAAAGAAATATTATTGAGGAATAATTTTTATAGACGAAGATATCAAATAATAATCCTATTACAAATAAAATAAGTAGAGGGTAGCGCAAATAGCGGATCAGTCTTCTCAGCTGTTCGTAATATTTTTTTGTCTTTCTGAAAATAAAGGTAGAAATAAATAAGAGTACAAATATGACATCAATATAAACCAAAAAGCGTAGAGCGCTGGTGAGAAAAAAATTATCCTGAACTGCTATATTTTTTTGTACAGAGAGAGGAGCTTTTTTTTTCAAAACTATCAAAGGATCGGTCATAGAAAATAACTTAAGAGATGTTTGATACGGATTCAGTGAAGAAATCTTTTTTTTCGGAATGATTACGAGTCTTAAGATGAAATCCTTATTTTTACTGGAAGTTGAAAAATTACGCTCTATTACTACTTTTTTGCCTTGAGGGTTAATTTCTTCATTTATCAACTCTGAAGAATGTTGTATCAACCGGCCTCTTATTATTGCTCTTTTAATTTCAAGGACTTTAAAAAGATACGGTTCGGTTTGGTTCGACTCTATATGAATAAGGTAACGATCAAAACCATCCGAGTCTATTTCTGCTTGGAAATCTTTATTTTTTCTATCCCAGGTCCAGATAATATTGCCGGCAAGATCGATCCTTGGATAATCGATGAGAACTTTTTCAGAGCTCTTTGTATTTTTTGATACTTCAAGGTCAGAACTCATTAGACCTTCATTTGAAGTTGTTAAATCGACGACCCTGTTACCCCCCTTAAGCGTAATAGGACTTAACGACCTCCATCTGTCAGGAACATCAAAGATAAAAATGTCATATAATCCGAATTCTTTTTCCACGAAGGGCTTTATAAGAGAAAGACTGATTTGATTTTCGTTGATAGTCGAGACACCGTCCAGCGTTTTATTATTAAGATAATTGAAAATAGAAGTATTTATATAGGAGAGGTATTTCCTATCTTCCTGTGATTTCCCGCTTTCCCGGATGGTCTTATTGACATCAATATAGTGGGCTTTCAAATGCGAGGCTAAATATATTTTTTCCGAATTCAGATCTTTTTGAGAAAGTTTGCTTTTTGACAATTCTTCAATACGGTTCTCTACTCTTGAAAGGTATCGTACAAAAGACGCCTCCCACGAATCATATTTTTTGAGCAGTTGATTCTTCCACCATTTCTTTAGACTGTTTACGACAGAATTCCTGTCGGTTTTCTTATGGACGAGCTTGTTTAATTCCGGATCCCGAGAAACTGACAAATTTTTACCCCAAAGTAAAACTTCGGCAATTCGTTTTTCTGCAAAAAATAATTCATCATATCTTTTCGTATTCAGATGGAATTCTTCTCTAAAAGTTAAAAAGGCGTATTTTATATCCCAGGGAGGAGTTTTAATAAAAGGGTAGTTGACAGGAGCCTGAAAAATCGGATATGTAGCATATGTAGGTTCATAGACGTATTCTTTATAGGGTTCACTAACATTTTTTAAAACAGACTCATTTTTTGATTTAAAATTCAGTTTCCAAAAAAAAAGTAAGACAATCGATAAATTTAGTAAGACAAGAGCCCAAATAACTAAGCGCTTAACTCTCATGTGATTTTTTTGATAAAAAATAACCCTGGATTACTACATATAAAACAAGAGAGACAAGACTTACAATAATCCCAACATTAGCGATCCTTTGTGGAAAAAACTCGATTTGAAATTCAAAATTGTAGGAGCCGTCTTCGTTATGAGTACATCCGCTAAACTTTTTGCATAATTCTGCAGGATTTATAAGCCAAGCGTTAAAGTTTTTATTTACAAGAAGGTGTGAATCCCGGATCTCCGGCGCAAACAAGGATCTCCCATTTTTAAGATATAATCTCCAATCCGGATGAAAATTTTCTGTAAAAATTAACGGAAATGTCTCGGTTGCGTTCTGCACCTCTACTGTATATTTAGTGGGATTTATCTTTCTATAACGGACTTTAGGTTTATTTATAACCTTTTCAGGAATTTTTAGAAGCAAATCCTGCTGGTTGTTAATGGAAAAGATACTGGAGTTTTTATCTTTTAACCCTGTTTGGTTAAGAAGATTGTGGGGAATCGCATCAGTAATCAAATTGTTTCCCGATGTGTAGATATGTGGAGTATAGTCTCCGACCTTTTTTTGATAAATATCCAGATTCTTAGAGCTGTAAATTAATAACAAATCTTCGGGAAGTACAATCTCGGGAAAAGTCTTTTGTTTTAAGATGCTTTTGTCGTAGACGATGTACTTTGTATTTGTGTTTTGTTGTAGAAGGCCTTCGACTGTGTCCTGGCTCGAGCTTACCACTGGCTGTTCGAAAAGCCACGGATAATAAACGAATCCAAAGTAGCCCCACGAATTAGACTGATAGCCTTCCACAAAAGGAATAATTTGAATTTTACTGTCAGAGTCGCGGTTTTTAAGAAAATCTGCTGCTTGAAAATAATCTTTTGGTATCGTAATGCCGTATTTTCCTTGTTTTGTGGTGATGTTGACCCTGCTTAAGTAGTACAGACCGGACCAGTAAGGAAAACCATAGACAATGATTAGAATTGAAAAAAATAAAACGGTCAAAAACTTACTCTTTACATGATGATAAAAGTATTCAAATAAAAATCCAAAAATAAGGGCGTAAAATATTGCCGCATAGATTACGATGCCTGCTGTCGTCCTCATGAAGACAAGTTGGCGGACAGAGAGTAAAAACTCATAGAAGACGCCATAGGGGGGATTTGAGCCTTTTGACAAAAAGACGAAAAATACCGCAAGAAGATAAATTAGAAAAAAATACTTTCTTCTATTTTTGCTTGTTTTATAGATCACAAATGGAAAGACTCCCAGTATCAAAATTGGAAGCAGATAGTAGGAGAAAAAAGGAAGTGCTGAATTTATTATCTCTACAGACTGCGATGGGAGGTTTGGAGTATGAAAAAGTCTGATCATCTTATGAATTAGCGCGACTCCATAATCGATAGCTTCACCACTGGCAGCATAGTCTTTCTTGATACTGATCTGATAAGGATTAAAAGCCTGGAATGAATAGCCAAAATACAAAAAGGGAAAAATTATAGATGAAGATAAAAGGAGAGTCCAGATATATTGTTTGACATTTCTTTTTATTACCTCAAAATCAATAATAGATAGTAGATAAGAAAAAAAGACTATACAAACAAAGCTAACAAAAAGCAGAAAATGGTATTTCGGATTTGGAAGATCGATGATGGTCAAAAGGGAGCAGCTTAATATAATGGGATCCCAGAAGGCCAACCTTTTCCTTACTGCAAATTTTAAGAAAATATATATACTCCATACTATTCCTATGGTGCCGAGTTGATAGAGTTGATGATCCAGTAGGTATGGAGAGTAGATAAAAAAAGCTGCAGGAACCAGTCCAAAAAGTTTACTATCCCTACTATTAAAGAGGTTGAACGATTTATAGATTCCTAGTCCGGAAAGGAAAAAAATCAACACTTGATAAACAAATGTTGCTTCATATATAGACAAGCCGATTTTTTTTAAAACCAGGAAGACAGATATCCAGACTGAATAAAGATTTAATGTATATATACCGTTATATCGATCAGTCCATTGCCAAATCATCTTAAGAGAGTGTTCGGGGTAAAAAGGAATAAAGGTATCGTATCCTACGCTGAGTTTTCCGAAGGAGTAAAGGGGCGGAATAGCCGATAAAACTAATAAAACTACGACTACTACAAGGCTTAAAAATAACTTCGAATTAAAGATTTGTTTGATCCAGTGACTTTTCATGGAGTCTTGCAAACAATAAGTATAATCTAGAGCACTTCAGTTTTGAAGCTATTCGCTCTACGGAGCTCATTGACAAGCCGAATAAGTATGAAGATTACCAATTTTGCCGGCTCCAGACAAGCATCCTCTTCAAGCCCTCTTCCAGATTGGTCAGCGAACGAAAGCCGGTGGCTTTTTCTATCTTAGATAAATCCGGACATCTCCTCAGAGGTTGATCTTGCGGATAGTTCTTTGGATACGGTATGTGTCTTACTCTGAATTTATTATCAAATACTTTATTGAATTTTTGTGCAAGCGTGTTGATAGTAATCTCTTCCGTATTGCTGCCGACGTTGTAAGCTTCTCCTGCTTTTCCGCTGACCAGTACTCTGAAAAAAGCATTTGTAGCATCCGATATATAGCAAAACGTCCTCGTTTGTTTCCCGCTTACATGAATCGGGACAGATTTGCCCTTCAGAGCATTGTAAATAAAACTCGGAATTACTCGACCGTCTTTGTAATTCATGCCCGGTCCAAAGACATTAAACGGACGGACCATCTTTATAGGCGTGTTGTATAAACGGAAGTACGTCATACAAAGAGTCTCCCCCATTCTTTTTGACTCATCATAACAGGCTCTATCTCCTGTGCAGGAAACATTTCCATTGTATTCTTCCTTGGTAGGGATATTCTCTTGAGTGGGATTCCCGTATATTTCGCTCGAACTGAAATACAAAAAGCTTTTTGAATCCTTTTTTCGTGCCAGGTTGAGCATATTTCTAACTCCGACGACTGCTACATCAATAGTCTCAAGAGGATACTTTTGATAAAAAACAGGGGAAGCGATACCCGCAGCGTGGATTATATAGTCTACCTTGCCTCCGATATTTAGCGGTTTTATTACATCCCGCCTCAAATATTTGATATTTTTATCTATCAATAAGTGATGTTTTTGTGATGTCGAAGTAATGTTATTATCAACAGAAACAACTTCGCACTTCTTTTTTAAGATATTCCTGTTCAGATAGGTTAATGTAGCAAGCATATACTTCCCCAAAAAACCATTGCCACCCGTTATTAACATTCTTTTACCCTCGAGGTTATAAGTCAATTCACTCAGGGAGCGGGCGATACTTATTATGTCCTCTTCAAATACGTCTCTGTTCATCAGATTATTTTTGGAATAGGAACTGGTACTATAAATTTGCCCCCTCTTTTTTTAAACCAAGAATAGTTTTTCATAATCGGATCCGCAAAATTCCATGCCAGAATTAAGATGTAGTTGACTTTATCTTTTTTCAAAGTTTGCGGTGAAACAACCGGAATATGTGTTCCCGGAGTAAAGAGGCCTTGCTTAAAAACGCTGTCATCAACGATGTAGTCAAGTATATCCGGGCCAATTTTAAAATAATTGAGCAATGTGTTCCCTTTTGCCGGTGCACCATATCCTATTATTTTTTTGCCTTTTAGTTTTAAACGGGTCAGAAGATCCAGAAGGCTCACGCGGTTTTGTAAAATTTTCTTATCGTACTTTACATACGTTTCCTTTTTGTGAAGTCGTATCTTCTTTTCTTGTTTGAGAAACTGTAAGACGCTTTTTTGCACTTTTTGCTTACCGGATTTATGTTTTACAAATACTCTTACCGATCCGCCGTGAACCGGTACTTTCTGAACATCAAAGATCGTCATTCCAAATCTTTTAAATAATGTCTGCAGTGACCGGATGGACCAGTAAGACATATGTTCGTGGTATACAAGATCGAAATATCTTTTTTCAATGAAATCTATCAGATAAGGCGCCTCGATAATAAAAGCTCCATTTCTATCGAGCAATATCTTGACGCCTCTTATTACTTCATCAAGGTCGTCAATATGGGCGAAAACATTTGTCGCAGTTATTATTTCTGCTTTACCCTTTTTTCTTTTTAATTTCTTTGCGAGAGGAATATTAAAAAACTCATCAACCGTATCGACCCCTTTTTTACGAGCGATCTTTGCAATGTTGGATGCCGGTTCAATGCCAAGGACCCGATACCCAATTTTCTTAAAGGGATGAAGAAGTATTCCGTCATTACTGCCGAGATCAATGACAAGAGAGTTTTTCTTTACGTTAAACTGTGTCGCAACCTGCAGGGCAAAATCTACAAAATGTTGTATGAATACGGGAGATGTCGACGATACATATACATAGTCATCAAACAAAAGTTTTGATGAAACAGCATGTCCGAGTTGGAGCATCGTACACTTCTTACAGAAAAAAACCTGAAGAGGATAAAAGTATTCTTCTTTATTTACTTCTTCCTTTGATAAAAAAGCATTGGCAAGAGGAGTCGGACCAAAGTCTAGAACTTTTTCTATTTGTCCAGCTTTACATACACGGCACTTTTCATTTCGTTTAATTGTGTAGTTAAATTTCATGTACCCTTTAACCTATGACAGTCTCCAATTATAAAGTAACAACAGTCTAAGTCAAGCTTGCATCATAGACTTTTTTTATTGCAGACGATATTCCCTTAAAAGAGACGTATGGAGCAATAATCCTTCTGGTATCGATCTTGTACCTTGGATGGTTTATCAGAAACTCAATTTTTTTAGAAAGATCTTGATAGCTTTTTGGTATAAACCCAATTTTATTTACTATCTTTGACTCAAAATGATACAGATTAGTAGAAATTACATTCGTATTACAGGCAAGAGCCTCAGTGGGGGCTATCCCCGGACCTGCAAACCGAATGTTTTTTTCGTTTCCGTAAAAGCAAAGTACATCCGCGGCATTAAGGTAATCAGGCATCTGAGTATTGCTGACAAAATGCACTACGCGGTCTGCAATCGGTAAGAGTTTCGGATAAAGAGGATCATTTTCCAAAGATCCAACCACAAGTAAGAATAACTTACGATACTTTTTCTTAAGTGCTTGATATGCTTCGAAAATTTTGTCAGCTCCCTTAGATTTCATCAAATGTCCCACATACAACAGTACGAATGAATTATTTGGTAAATCTAGTTTTTTTCTGGCGATATTTTGATCAGAAGGTTTGAATAAATCAAAATCGATTCCAATGTTTTCTGTACTTATTTTGTTTCGCCTAATCTGAACAGAATCTGTCAGGTATCTGACCCTTGGTTTAATTGGAACAAAAAAATGCTTAATTTTAGGAAAGTTTATTCTTTCAAAAGGTAGAATAAACATCCATTCCAGCCAATCTAGCCGACGGGGTTGCCCATATCCATGGTATTGAAGTACGACCGGATACTGAGAATATTTAAACAGCAAATAATGCAGAAGAGTCCCCCTTTCTCCTTGAAAATGGATTAGAGTTCTTTTTGGGTCGTACTTTAACAACTCCGCAAAAAGGAGCGGACTACTTATTATGGGGAGATAAGATTCTAGGGTTTTATTAAATGTTTGAGCAGGAAAGAGTTTATAGATAATTCCCTCCTTTTTAAAAAGTTTTTTTTGTTTTAAGCCGGCAACGGCATACCAGACCTCATAATTAAATTCTTTAATATATTTTCTGACTCCTCTAATCTGACGCGCTCCAAATCCGCCAAAGACGTAGTATTTGAGATCTTTATCATTTATTAAGGTGTGGCAGAGCAAATGTATTACCGTTCTTTTCATTCTTGCTTAAGATTTACTGACAAAAATATTTTTTTCCCGGTTTTCGGATCTTTTATGTAAGAATCCTGGTAATATGGTGAAAAAGTCCTCGCTCTAATTTTATTGATTAATTTTATTGCTGTTACTTTTCGATTTAATTTTATTTCGTTGCTTGTAGAATAGTCTTTTTTACTGAAATAGGACGATCTCCCGCTTTGTTTTTTTGAAATTCTTTTCCAACTGTTTATTTTTGGCCAGTATTTCTTAAATAAATCTAAAGATGCTTGATTGATTCTCTCCCAAACTTCCCTCGCGGTATCTGCAGGGTAAATGGGAACTTTCTTTTGAGCAATTATCTTTCCGTCATCAAAATTCTTTGTCATCCAGTGTAGAGTGGTCCCGGTTTCTTTTTCACCCTTTTCAATTGCCCACGCATTTGCATAAGCACCTCTATATTTGGGAAGGAGGCTGTTGTGAAAATTTACGGCTCCAATCTTAGGAATCGCAAGCAGCTCATCTGATATTTTACTTCTCCAGTTTGCCGAAATTAAAATATCAACTTTCTGATTTTTAAGTTTTTTAACAATTTGGTCTTCGTTTTTATAAACTAAATAATTAAGTTTATTTTTATGTGCAAGTTGTTTGACGGATTTCCACCACTGATTTTTAGTATCACTTAGTACGACCAATAAGACTATATTTGCATCCTTACGATTAATAAGGTGTTTCGTAATATTGTAGCCATTCTCGTGATTTGCATAAAGCAGTATTTTTTTCATTTTAAAATTTGTTTGATTTTTTCCACGACATATTCTGCTTCCTTAGATGTTATATCAGAACCAAAGGGAATGGAAACGGCTTCTTTATAAGCGTTCTCCGAATTCGGAAAATGCTTTTTTTTGATATTCATATTTTTTTTGTAATAACTAAATCTGTACACCGGTATAAAGTGCATACTGCAGACAATCCCCTTTCGTTTCATTTTCTGTATGAATTGATTTCTGGATACTTTTTTAGATTTAATTTTGACCATAAATAAATGTCTGAAGGGCTTTGAGTGCTGATTTCCAGATAGTATTTCCAAGTTATTTATTTTAGACAGTCCTTTTTTATAAATTCTGTAGAGCTTTTCTCGATGCTTAAAAAAGTAAGAGATTCTGTCTAACTGCGCCAGTCCAAGAGCTGAATTGATATCAGTTAGATTATATTTAAAGCCCAGATCAGCCACGTCATATTTCCAGCTTCCTTCTTTTTTATATCTTTTCCATGCTTGATGTGTAATACCATGAAGGGCTAAAACTCTTGCTTTTTCAAAAACCTTTTTATTATTTGTTACAAGAGCTCCCCCTTCAGCGGTTGTTATGTTTTTTGTTGGATAAAAACTATAACAGCAAAACTCACTATTTTTTCCTATAAGCTCATTTTTATACTTAGTGCCAAAAGAGTGAGCGGCATCCTCAATAAGTTTCAAATTATGTTTTTTACATATTCGTCGAATCTTGGCCAAATCTGCCGAAAAACCTGCATAGTGGACCACTACGACAGCCCTTGTTTTTTTTGTAATTTTTTTCTCAATTTGATCCTCATCCAAAATAAAGTCGTTCTGTTTTATATCAACAAAGACAGGTTTTGCGCGCAGATACAGAATCGTATTTACCGTTGCAACGAAAGTATAAGGCGTTGTTATGATCTCATCGCCTTCTTTTACCCCGGCTGTTAGAAGTGCAAGATGTAAAGCCGCAGTACATGAGCTGACCGGGAGACAGTATTTGGCTCCGACATACTTTCTAATTCGATTGGCAAATTGCTGAGTGACATTCCCTGTGGTTATCCATCCTGTCTTGATGACTTTTTCTACTTCTTTTATCTCTTTTTTAGAGATGGAAGGCTTTGAAAAATCTACCATGCTTAAATAATGATATTTTTAAGTTTGTGTTCGGTCAGGTAGTTTTTGATGTATCTTTTTATTTCCGTGTCAGTCAAAAAATTATCAGGATTGCCTGACCAAAATTGTTCAAGTTTAAATTTCGGTCTTCTTTTTGAAAGAACGACGCTTTCCCCTGAAGTATAGGGTCGTACGATATAATATCCACTTTTCTCTTTTGTGCGGAAAAGATTATCTTCAGTTATGAGCGATTCATGAAGTTTTTCTCCCGCTCTGACTCCGGTGAACTTAACCGGGTAACTCTTTTTAATGCCGAGCACAGATAAAAAAAGGTCTGCTACCCGCGTTACTGTAGTCGCCTTCATCTTTTTTATGATTGTCTCACCATTATTTCCTTTCAATGTCGCCCATAAAATTAAATCAATCGCTTCGTCAGAGGATATAAAAAAGCGTGTCATATCTGGATGAGTTACGGTTATCGGTTTTTTTGTGACGATCTGATGATAAATTATTGGAAATAGACTTCCCTGAGTGCCCGTAACATTTCCAAACCGCACATTTATAAAAGACATTTTTTTACTCTTTTTTCTTTGGAGTGAATGCGAGGAGAAAATTTTTTCCTGAACAGCCTTAGTTAAGCCCATGAGGTTTGCAGGGTCTACAACTTTGTCAGTGCTTATGGATATCGTTTTGGGCACCTCATGTTTTAAAGCAGCCCTCATTACATTCATGCTGCCCAAAATATTTGTTTTTACAAACTCTTCTACCATTTCTTCTGAAAAGGGAACATGCTTCAAAGCTGAGCTGTGAAATATCATATCTACCCCTTTCGTAGCATTGTTCACAGAATCTCGATCACGTACATCACCCAAAATATATCTAATCCGGTCTTCGTTCGAGTACTTATACCGCAGTTGGTATTGTTTATATTCGTTTCGGCTAAAGATCCTTATCTCTTTTGGAGAAAACCTAAGTAATTTGTCTAGAATCTTTACGCCTATACTTCCGGTTCCACCGGTTATTAATATTCTTTTATTCTTAAAGAAAGATTTTCGCATAGCGCTATATTATATCAGCACGCTTAAGAGTTGTATATTTGTTAGGTTTCGGGAAATCCCAGTTTAATAAATGCATATAGCTTTGAATAAACAGGATAAAGTCTGGTTATTATGACTAAATCTGAAACAGTCCGTTTTTTTTGAATTTTTTTCCGAAACTTTAATGTGCTTTTGATGTGATCTATGTTCCATCTATATGAGTCAAAATACCATTTGGCAAGATCAGTTCGACCGGTTAAAACCAATACTACGATCTCTACTGCGTGCAGGGTTAAAAGTAGAGGAAATAGTACTATCAAAAATAGAAGACTATAGTTTTTCAAAAGATTTCTCAAAACATTTTTTTCGTTTAAAAACCTTCTGAACTTACTGGTTTCATAACTGTCTTTTTTAGTTCTGTTCCCGGATACCGTAGCACCTCCGTAATGAAAATACTTAGCATCGTAATTTGTCACTACTCTATATCCCATGATCTGAGCTCTCCAAGAGAGATCTATATCTTCCTGAAATATAAACAGCTCGTCATCAAACATGCCGATTTTTATGAAATCTTCTCTTTTGATAAAAATTCCGGAGCCGTCAGCAAAAAAAACGCGCGCTTTCTTTTGGTTTTCTATTCCAAATGGATATCCAAAAATGTCCATCCCCCACCCTGCATGACCATACTTATTCGGATCCCATGAGCGAATCTGGGCTGGCGCAACTATGGTTCCCTCACGATAATTTTTGACTAATTTCTCAATACAGTTGTTGTAAAGTTTCGTATCGTTGTTTAAAAAAAATAAAAACTCGCCTCTCGCTGCTTTTGCACCCAAATTATTTGCTTTTGCGTATCCATAATTCTTTTTGTGTTTCAGAATCCTTACATCAGAAATTTTTTTAAGGTACTCGATACTGCCATCTGTGGAATTATTATCAGTTACCAGCATTTGGATCTTTTTATACGTTTGTCCCTTAATTGAAGCGACACAATCTTTTAAATATTCTTTGCCGTTGTAGTTGAGAATAACAATGGTTACCAGTCCTTTCATTTCTTTCTTGCGATAATTGTTAAAGTTTCCGGATTAAAAGGTTTAATAAAGGGATAGAGTGGATACAAGACAAACTTCATATAGGAATTTTTCAAAGAATAAAAAAGATCAAGTGGGTAATCGTAAAATTCATATTTAATCTTTTCAATCTTTAGTTTGTTTTTCTTAAAAAGATATTTTAAGTTTTTTTTATTCGGTATAAATAAATGTCGCGGGGAATCCAAGTGGTACCAATATTTTTTCCCAAGTTTGAAGCCTAGAGAGTCTGAGTTTGGAACAGCGCAGATAAACAATCCCCTGTTATTAAGCATTTTACGGACCTTTTTGATTACCTGATCCGGATTATTAATGTGCTCCAATACGTGCCACATGGTAATAACATCAAACTTTTTATTAAGATTAAACTTCAAAATGTCGTCGTCAAAGACCCTTATGCCTTTTTTTCGTGCTTCTTTAGCACCTTTCTTATTTATCTCCACGCCCCACTTCTCAAATTCTTTATTACTAAATCTATCTAAAAAGTTCCCAGGACCACAACCTATATCAAGAATTGAATTTTTTCTTGATTTATCTATTCTTGACGATATCATCCAATTTTTAAATCTAAAAGATACGTAATCAAAAACTTTAACCACGCTGTTCCTAAACCTACTTCCGAGATCTACCACATAGTAATCGTCTCGGTAATATTTCTTGTAATAATTTGAGTCGATTTTTATATTACCTATAAATACATTTTCACATCTCTTACATCTGTATATCTGAAACGTATCTTTTTCATCAAAAATATACGGACCGTGTATATTGCTCGATACAAACGATTTAACGATATTGGAGGAATTGCAGATATAGCAGCGGATTTTCATTTTCCTAGATTGACAGCGGTCTTAAATCTAACATTTTTGTAAAGCGCTTTGCCAATAGTTCGTTTATAGAATTCAGCGACCGGAATAAGGATAAACCTAGGCGTGATGAGAGCGCCTAGCGAAAAGATCCAAAACTTTGGTTTTAGTAGATTATAAGAATTTATCTTGGCAAGATAATAAATTTCACGTACTGTATACCAGTATGGGCGCTTGGAGTAATTTCTTATTTGAGCGAGACCCACGTAATTTGCAGCTACAAAGTTTTTTTTACAGTATTCGCGCACTTTCTCAAATTTTTTTTCGGGAAAGATGCGGTCAAACATCTGGGCCCAACTTAAAACAGGAGACTTCTCATAGATTGACGAAACAATCCAAGTTTGACTTTTCTCCTGTGTAACTGAAGAGACATAATTATGAAGGAAGACGACCGGGTGTTTTTTGAAAATAGCCGCAAACGGATCAGCAATCGTCGGAAAAATATCTTTGTGAAATGGGCGTTTCATAAATTTCCTTCGGTATCCAAGTGCAGTGAGAGAATCAAGATTCTTGAAAACTGCCTTTACCCTATCCAACGAGTCAGTTATATAGACAACTTCATCCTTATTCGGATTTAATGGATCTCTTCTTCGGATTGTGGTTTTGGTATGCGGGTCATACCACCTATAAGGTCGTGTCACTCCACCAATCTCCGGTGAAATGTTAAATGCACGATTAGTGCTTGAAAGAGCATCTTTTGAAAGAAAATCATCCTGTCCGAGTGGATAGATAATATCGCCTTTCGCATACTTAAGACATTGATTCAGATTTCCACATACCCCTAGATTTTTTTTATTTATAAAAACCTTAATTCTTTTATCCTTATATGACCTGACGACCTTTATCGTCTCATCCTTAGAGTTATCATCACTGACTATAATTTCAAAATTTTGATAATCCTGCTTGAGAACGCTGTCTATTGCGGTTTTTACTATATCAGCTCCGTTATAGGTTGGAAGGAGCACGCTAAATTTATAGTTCTTCATGATTCACGCAGTTGAATTTTCTGAGGGACAATCATGGCATATACAAGACCTGTAAAACCTGCTGCGTATTCAACAAATTTCATTATTATCATGCCGACAGCATGCAAGGGATCCTTAATAAGTAGATCGTGATGTTGAAGAAATTCCGGTCTGGAATACTGACCGGCAAGTTTTCGACCTCGCGCCTGATATTTTTTAAAATATCCTAAAGCAGTTTTTCCATAGATAAACTTTTTCTTAATCTGCTTCATAAGAGTAAGTCTTCCCTCATAGTGTCTTACGTATTGTTTTATTTTGATGGTTTTATAACCTTTTGCATCAAGCCTTGTTTGAAAATCATAATCGTCAGTGGATCCGAGATGGGCATTGAGCCCCTTTAGTTTGTCCCAAACGGTTTTTTTGATTACTCTTGCCGCATCGGTATATGAGCGATCGCTCCTGTTATAGCAGGCTTTCTCAAGAGCCCTGCAGTTTGCCCAAAACGACTCTCCATAAGAGACCTCCGGCACGATTACCGCATCTGCATTATTTTTTTCAAGTGCTTTGATCGCAGATGCAACGAGTCTTGGAGTCAGGCGCATATCAGAGTCTATCCAGTAAATATATTTTCCTTTCGCCTTCTTCCCACCATAATTACGCTGAAAAGGCGCGGCATACGTGTTTAAATCTTTGGGATCCTTACCAAATGAATAGACCTTGCCGTACTTGGCAGCGATTTTAGCGGTGTTATCAGTACTAAAACTGTCCACTACGATAATTTCTACCGGCTTATACGTTTGCTTTTTGACAGATTCAAGACAGTCCTTCATGATCCCTTCACAGTTAAAGGTTGGGATTACAACAGAGACAAGAGGTTTCATACTTACGAATAACTTAGACTACTCCTTTGGACCTGAGTATTTTATGAGCCTGATCGAAAAGATCCTTAGACTGAGCTTTTAAACTCCACTCAATAAGCTCTTCCATACCTTTCCGATACTCTACCTTTGGCTTCCAGTTTAGAGTCCGTCTGATTTTATTAATGCTTGAGAAACAGTGTCTGATGTCCCCTTTCCTAAACTGGTTGGTAATATTCAATTTAATCTTCGGGTTCATTAAAGAACTAATGGTCTCCCCCACTTTTTTTATTGAGATGGATTTTCCCGAACCTACATTAAAAATTTGATAATCCGCTTTTTTCGATTTCATAGCAGCTATATTCGCAGACACAATATCGTGTACAGAAACAAAATCCCTGCTTTGTTCGCCGTCTTCAAATACGACGGGACTTTTGCCAGCCTTAATTCTACTAATAAAGATAGCTGCAACGCCGGTGTACGGATTGGAAAGGCTTTGTCTGGGCCCGTATACATTGAAATACCTCAAGGCGACAACTGGAATATTGAAGGCTTTACCAATGGTAAGTACATAGTCTTCCTGGTCTTTTTTATTCAGGGCATAAATAGAGCTGCAGTATAGAGGAGTTGATTCTGTAGTTTGTTTTGGAACAAGTTTTCCGTGTCCTTTAGAACAATATACATCCCATCTGCCCCTGGCAAGATCTTTTTCTTTTCTTAAGTCCGGTTTGAGAAGACCACATTTTTTACAGTAATACAAACCTTCTCCATACTCACTCATGGAAGCTGCCACTAATAATTTTCTAATATGGTCTTTGTGTTTGTTTACAATTAAATCCAGTAAAACAGCGGTTCCATATGTATTTACACGAGTGTATTTTTCTATTTCATACATACTTTGTCCTACTCCGACCATTGCAGCTTCATGAAAGACAATGTCAATCTTCTTAAGAGCCTTATCGAGCTTATTTTTATCGCAAACATCGGCCTTGATAAACTCTGCGTTTTTATTCAGGTATGAAGGTTTTTTTCCTTGATGAACCTGTGGCTCAAGATTGTCGTAGATGGTTACGCGGTGACCTTCTTTAATCAGCTTATCTACTAAAAAGCTTCCGATAAAACCGGCACCACCGGTAACCAAGATTCTCATAAAGAGTGCAAAATTACATTTTAGTTTATGCAACAGGATAATTCAATCCATTCGAATTTATTCTTGTCTGAATTTAGAATTTAGATTATCATTCTTTATAATTAAAAATGGAAACTTTCATACGAGAACGCCTTAAGGATAAATGGGTGGCATTACTCCTGTTTTTTCTCATAGTATTTGCTGTTTATTTCAATTCCTTGGGAAATTCTTTTATCGTTGATGACGCACTCACATTTAATAACCCACGGCTTCAGACTTTTTCCTTTATCACCGAATACCCCTTCTCATTTATTCAACCTTTGTTTTATTTCATTACGATCAAACTATTCGGTCCCAGTCCGCCAATGTTTCGGATGGTCAACATCCTTTTTCATACAGCCACCGTCTGGCTTGTCTTTCTTCTCATTACTAAATTCTCAAATAGAAAGGTTGGCTATCTTACTGCACTCATGTTTGCAGTCCACCCTGTACTTTCGGAATCAGTCGCATGGATTTCGGGAGGGGGCCATGTGATATTCAGTTTTTTCTTGCTTTGTTCGCTCTGGTTTTATACGTCCTCAAAAAAAAGATACGGTTTTTCTATACTATTTTTTCTTCTCGCGCTTCTTATCTCAACAAAAGCCAGTATTTTTCCATTTATTCTTTTCAGCTACGAACTCGCACTATCAGATTTACGGAAAAACTGGAAAAGATTAATTCCTTTTTTTGGACTCCTAACAATTTTTAGTGCTATGTACTATTTTCCGCAGATTGGTAACAGGATCGCCGACATACAACAGAATGGCAATTCAACACCTATCACCTACGATCCTTTGATTCTATTACCTTATTCTGTAAGCTCATATCTGCAGCTCATTTTTTGGCCGTCAACATTATCAATCTATCATCCAAATCTTCCACTACAGCCATTGGAGTTTTTTTTACGAATACTGGCAAGCATTGGATTTCTTGGAGGTTTAATATATACGTTCATTAAAAAGAAAGCAATTTTCTTCTGGCTCAGTTTTTTCCTAATCAGCATTTCGTTTACATTTCTACCGATTAATCTTTTTTGGATAGTCGCCGAGAGGTATGTATATTTTGGAACAATCGGCATAATGTTTCTTGTCGCATACCTGCTCAGTCTATTGATAAAAAAACAAAAAACAGAGATTCTTGGTTGGGTATTGTTTATTTTAATAATGATCGCCTTCTCAGCAAGGACAATAGTAAGAAATGCTGACTTAAAAAATGAAAAAACGCTTTGGCTTTCAACCGTTAAGTCCTTTCCGGAATTCCATCAGGGTTATTACAGTCTGGGAGTTGTCTACGAGGAAGAAGGAGATCTAAATAAGGCAAGAAATGAATATGAACGTTCAATCCAATTATATCCGAATAATCCAAAGGCATTTATAAATTTAGGCTCAGTATTATTAAAGCAGAAAAAGTTTGACGACTCTCTCAAAGCTTCTGAGCAGGCAATAAAGCTGAACTCTTCACTTTTTGAGCCTTATCAAAATGTAGCTGTCGTCTATTTTGAAAAAAAACAATATGATAAGGCGACTTACTATACAGAAGAAGCGATAAAAAGAATTCCTAGACAATCGGATGCGTATGTTTTTTCTGTCTCGGAACTTTATTTCAATCTGGGCTCTATTTATTATCTGGCTGATGACAAGGCAAGCTCGCTAAAATATTTTCAGGAATCAGCAAAGTTTAATCCCACAAATGAGAAAACGCAGCAGATCCTGAATGACAAATCTCTCTGGAGATAAAGTTGAATTACTAGATAAAGATTATTATTCTTAAGAATCTTCGATGAAAACAATATCTAAGATAGTATTGCGCAATAGGACTATTACTTTTTTAATTCTCGGATTATTGGTGATTATTGCGTACATTAATTCTTTACCGAATGCTTTAGTTGTTGATGATGCTACATCTATAAATAATCCCCGACTGCATTCAATATCGATGATTGCAGATTACAAACTATCGTTTATACAGCCTCTCTTATATTTTTTCACGATTAATCTATTTGGTCCCAATGCAACAATGTTTCGCGTTGTGAACATCCTATTTCATATAGGAACCGTTTGGATGATCTATGTTCTTGTTTCGAGACTTTCAAATAGGACCACTGCATTCCTCACTTCTGCGTTGTTTGCAGTTCATCCGGTTCTTGTAGAATCCGTCAGTTGGGTTTCAGGCGGCCCTCACGTGATTTACAGTTTTTTTTTGATCTGCTCACTGTATCTATATATAATTTCCTCTAAAAAGAAAAAACTTTACTTTTTATCGCTTCTATTTTTTTTACTGGCATTATTCACTTCTACTAAAGCAAGCGTGTTTCCTCTGGTGGTTTTATCATATGAGATCTTCCTGGGAGATCTAAAAAAAAATTGGTTGAAGATAATACCTTTTTTTGGATTTGTTTCAATTTTCGCCATTCTTTCGTATTTTCCGCAGATCGGTGCACGGATATTAGATATGCGACAGGATGCTAATTCAACACCTCTTGTCTACAACGTATTCGTACTAGTTCCTTATTCAATCTTTTCATATATGGCGTTAATTTTTTGGCCTATTAAACTTTCCATTTATCATCCTAACTTTCCTCTAGGCGTTAGTACTTTTGCAGTGAATGTGGTGGGAAATATTGCCCTGCTTGGATTGGCCATCTATTCTTTTTTTAAAAACAGACTTATTCTTTTCTTTATATCTCTTTTTGTAATCGGAATAATGTTTACTTTCTCACCTCTCAATCTCTTTTGGGTTGTGGCGGAACGATACGTCTATTTCGGAAGTCTGGGACTTATCTTTCTTTTTGGTTATGGTTTAGATGTTCTCGTTAAGAATAAAAAAACCGAGATTCTTGGATGGTTTATTTTTTTCACACTCCTTTTTTTGCTTATGTCAAGAACCATAGTAAGGAATTTGGATTGGAAAAACGAACTAAGTTTATGGCAGGCTACCATCAACTCATATCCGGACTATTATCAGAGTCATTACAGTCTCGGCGTAGTATACGAAGAGAGCGGTGATTTAATAAACGCACGCAAAGAGTATGAGCTTTCAATCAAGCTAAATTCAGCAAATCCAAAATCTTATGCAAACCTTGGCTCAACAGCTTTGAAAACAAATGATTTTGACAGAGCCCTGCCGGCATTAGAAAAAGCAGTAGCGCTTGACCCTACAATATGGGAACCGTATCAAAACATTGCCGTTGTTTATTATGCAAAAAAATCCTATGACAAAGCCATCTACTATACAGAAGAAGCGATTAAAAGAGTTCCGGAGCAATCTGATCGGTATGTTTTTGCAGTGTCGGAGTTATATTTTAACTTAGGTTCTATTTACTATGAAAAGAAAGATAGAGTAAAGGCAAGGGAGTATCTGCTAAAGGCAGCAGAGTTAAATCCGAAAAATGAAAGAGTTAACAGAACGCTCAATGACGAGACTTTATGGAATTAAGCAAAAGGTCTTAAAGATTCACAGCGCTGTCTACGAGGCGAATAGCTGATTTTTCAGCGTCAACCGAAGTTCTTGGAGAAACAAAATGTTTACCCAGTTTGGCAAAAGCGTTTTTCCAAAATTTAGGCGAAGTCCAGGTGACCTTCGTTTGATTGGGATCGAAATCCAGAAGGTGGCCGATAAGCTTCCATCCCATATAGAAGAGATATTTAAAGTCGTGGAGACTCCTTATTCCTAGGATTTTCCTCATTATGTATTGAGGAGTCATGAATGCAGAATAAAGATCCTGCTCAAGTTCGTAGATCTTTTTTACCGGAAACGGAGTCTTCATAACAGACTGCCGCATATCAAACTTGTCATAGTCATCGGTCAAAAGCCAGCCCTTTTCCTTACATTCCTGATACAGAGGCGTACCTGGATACGGTATTACTATTGTTGCCTGCATAGTCTCGTAGTAGCCTTTTTTGAAAGCATACTTTGCGATAGCAATTGTTCTTTGTGCTTCGCGGTAGGTCTCCCAGGGGTAGCCCAACATGATGGTAATATGAGGATCAAGTCCTGCTTTTCGCGCCATCCGCGGACCGTTTATTGCATCAGCCTCAAGTGTTCCTTTGTCTAATTTATCCAGGGTTTTTTGATTTCCCGACTCCATACCGTACAAGATAAATCTAAAGCGGGCTTTTCCCATAAGGTCGTAGTATTCTTGATTTATAGCATTGAATCTCATATTGCAGCCATAGCGTACTTTTTTGTTATATCCACTCTCGATAAGAAGTTCGCAGAATCTTTTTAACTTGGGCCCGATAAAAAGCGTTCCTGCGTCATCAAATATTTCTTTGACGCCGTATTTATCCACGACATGTTTTACCTCTGCAAAAAGTCGCTCCGGAGAAAAGCTTCTGTATGATCCTAAAGGGTTTATCGTATGATCCCAAACACAAAAAGTACAGCGGTTCCACCAACAATCACGTCCCGAGTACATGTATGTCGCTGGGGTATATTTATAGTTTCCGTTTTCATATGCATAAAGTTCCCATTTCGTCAGATCTCTGTCCACAAACGGAAGATCATCAAGATTGTGTCTTAGTGACGTCGGTCCGCTATTGTTGATCTTTTCACCGTTTGCCAATACATCTGTGCCGGCAGGTTTGGCCTTTATATCTTTATTATTTGTCCGCCAGTAGACTCCGCCTTCCAACGGCTCTCCTTTATATATATGATTGAGCAGATTTACTACGACAAAATCATAGTCTCCGCCGGTTATCGCATAATCCACGGCACTGTTTTCAAAAAGTTCCAATGGAAGATATGTCACATGATCCCCAACCCATATCAATTTCAACTTAGGAAAGACCTCTTTTAGGTGGTTAATCTGTTTCCAGTGGGTCTTGACTATCGGAGATTTTGTCTCGACCAAAAGGTAATCGGGTTTTTTTGCGGCAAGTTCTTTTTCCCACTGATCATATTCCTTTCTTTCGGATATACCGTCCATCCAGTGAACCTTGTAGCCTTTATCCTGTAAATTTGAAGCTGCGTATGCAGGCACCATAGGGTAAATATAGGTAGGTGCGTTGAAGTATTGAAACTGTCTGTTTTGCGAAAGAAGCGGTACTCCCTTACTTGATTTGATTGGAGCATATCCTACTACTACGACTATATCCTTTAGCCTCTTAATCTTTTCCCCTCGGGTGTTTACTGTTTTGATCAAACCACTCGTGGTTTTCTTTTTAGTCGCTACCACAATATAAGTATGGCAACTTTGGATCACAAAGTCAAGCTAGGTGAGTTATTTGGGATAGATTTTTTTACCTTTTTGGAAGACCTCGATTGCCACTGTCGGGCAGGATTGGGCTGCTGCGATAACCTTTTCCAAGCGGTCCCATTCTCCGGTTTTCACAATTGCGATGTTGGTAGGATCAAGATCAAAGGTGCTCGGAGCATATACGATACAGGTTGCGGCACCAATACATTTCTCCCGTATGATTCTGATCTCAATATCCCCTTTTTTTACAATCTCGACGTTGTCTTTAATCATAGATACTTGCGTTCTTATCCAATCCTTTTCTAAAACCCTCTACAAAACGAAATCCGTAGATCATATGGGTCAGAAATAATGTCATGACCGAGCCTATGCTTACAGGCAGACTCAGTGTATTTATAAATGATTTTACCAAAAGGAGGAGTAAGAAAATACCGTAAAGCGCCAGCGGAAAAAGCAGGATGATTATCATGTATTGATTTAGGAATCCGGAAAAATAGCCCGCTGTTAAGATTACAGGAAGGCTGAGCAGATAACTCATAAATAAGGCAGGAACCACATAAGCCGGATTTTTGGAATTTTCATCACCATGCGCAAAAAATGCTCCCCGGTGAAAACCATAGCTTCCATGTTGTCGAAGATATCCCTTAAGATCACCTCGTCTATGATGAAAGACAAGCACATGAGGACTGTATAAAATTTTGCCTTTCTCTTTTTCGATAAGATCATTGCAAAGCTTGCTATCTTCTCCCGGCCAGTAATCATTATCAAATCCTCCCAGCTTTTGAAAGACCGTCTTTTTTATCATGAAATTCATAGAAGGATAATCTGTAACAAATCTTTTTTTCTTGGGAGTAAATCTGTAGTTAAGGCCTCCTGCTCCGACCCATGTCTTGAGAACTTCGTCAAAAATCTTTTCCCAGCGGTTTGTCACTTTTGGTAGAGTTCCCGGTCCGCAGACTGCCTCAATCTTTTGTTTTGAAAAAAGGGATGTCGCATTTTTTAGCCAGTCATCGTCAGGATATGCATCATCATCCAAAAAAGCCAGTATCTCTCCTTTGGCTTCTTTCGCTCCAAGATCTCTTTTTTGAGCAGGTCTGGTAATCGAGCCTGTCGGAACTATTCGCAGGTTCTTATATTTTCTAAGAAGGGTAAGATCGTATTGAGTGGATTCGTTTGGCAGAACAATAATCTCAAATTTTTTATAGGTCTGATTCTGAAGTCCCGGAAGACACTCGTGTAATAAAAGGTATGAAAGTTCTTTCACCGGTATTACAACTGAGACGAACGGTTGCTTTTTCATACTGTTATGCCCTTACGACTTTTAGCCCCTTTGGTTTTACCAACTTCCTACCGGTTTTGCGGTAATGACCGACTACATGCTTTCTATAAAAAATCGCAAACGTATCGATCAAAATACCTTTGATAGCATTAATATTTACCGCAGAAGTGAATGCTGCTGTACTATACTCAAGCTTAATCGGCGCTTCATATATCCTGTCAAAGCCCAATGTATCCGCAGCGACCAGGATCTCCAGATCTCCTGCAAACTGTTTTTCCATAAGCCTTGGCAGAATCTTTTCCAGCGCCTTTTTTTTGAAGACCTTAATCCCCGCCTGTGTGTCGCGCACCTTTATTCCAAACATAAGCTTTACCAAATAGTAGTACCCGTAGCTCAAAACTTTTCGCATAAACGGATATTTCACCCGTGACGCAAGATGTCTTTTCGAGCCGACAATAATGTCCGCATTGTACCACTCCATATGTTCAAGCAGCATAGATATGCCGTTGGGATCGATTTCCATGCCGGAGTCGATGAACATGACATAATCCCCTTTCGCCTTGGTCATTCCAAGTCTGACAGCGTATGATTTGCCCTGATTTTTAATGTAAGCGAGCGTTATGACCTTCGGGAGATTTGCTTTTTTGATTTTTTTAGACGAATTATCGAGGATTCCGTCTATTACGGCAATGATTTCGTAGTCGTAGCGGATCTTACCAAGCACATTGATAAGATGCTTAAGGTTTCTTACGATAGTCTTCTCTTGTTTATAAACGGGGACGATAAGACTTAGGAAGTGATTTGATTCTTTGAGTTCCATCGTCGCCTATTATAAAAGAAACTCCAGACCGAAGCAATAATGTAAACAGCCCCAATACATGAAGAGAACGAGAGATTAAGGTTGATGAACGAAGCGATGTTTTTAGGAATAAGAAATAACATAATAGTGTAAAGCGGGATAAATAATGCCAATAAAAGTGATAAATAGCTGTTTTTTGCCAGAAAGTAATTATTACAAAACGCAATAACAGAATATAAAAAGCCAAAGATGCTTGCTGTTGCTAGGTATGGAATTACCCTCTCAAAAGCCTTGCCGAAGAAATAATAGATCAAGACGCCCGCAAAGTATTTGTAAACTATAAAACTTGCAACTCCGATTCCCAAAAGAGTTACAAGCGAATATATCAAGACTCTTTCGTGAGATTTTTCACTTGTTTTTTGTGAAAAGAAAACATAACTGACCGTTGTGATGGGACCGATCAGAAAGAAAATAATTTTTGCGAATAAACTCCAGGTACTGTAAATCCCTGCTGTTGTGTCCTGCAAATATTTTTTTGCAAAGATAACGTCAAGATTATTAAAGGCAGTCAAAGCCAGTAGTGATAAAAATGCTACGATCACCTGTCTGTTTATCAGTGCGTCCTTAATGCGTTTTCTGATGACGTGGGTAGGAGCGATACTGCCTTTTTTCAGATTGCCGGAAAGTATTTTTACGGATAAAAAAAGATTAACCGCCATGGATGTAAAAAGAAACAGGATTATGGTCGTGAGGCCATCAACCTTTAACAGTACTAATATAGGGCCGAGCAACTTCACAAGAACGGTTACGATTCCGATAATAGAAAACCATGTAAAAAGACTTAATCCTTGAAGAAGCGCTCCATAAAAACTTCCAATGAAGGATAAAACAACCAGCGGTATAAAAGAATAGCCGCTAACAACAGAAAGGTTGGTAAAACCGGAAACAAATGGTATAAAAATCATTACCGGTATCATGTAGATCCACGATTTCTTCAAGACTTCTCCAAACCATCTTTGTACGGCGATGACAAAGTTCTTTGAATTGGCTCCCTTAGAACCGATTTTTTGGACTATTACTACGGTCATAACCAAGGTAGGGACGGAGAAGATGGTCATGTAGGAAAACAAAGCTGTAATGTCGCCAAAATCACTTGGTCCAACTCCACGTGCGGCAAGAACGTTGAAGAAATAATTAATTACACTTCCTATAAAAGAAGCAACTGTAAATATTAGTCCTCCTTTTAAAAAATTATTGTCCCACACCTTTTTGAAAGCAGAGCGCATCGATACAGTATACTACGACAGTTCAGCGTATTGATAATTTAGATTTATTAACTATAATTTCTTACAACTATATTGTTATGAGACCTCGAAAACTCGCAGCAGAAGCAGATTCCTACAAAATCTCCCACTGTAGAATCTGCAAGAGCAAGCAACTTTATCTTTTTCTTGATCTCAGTGCAATGCCGATTCCTAACGGGTTTCTGACCAAGCAGGAGTTAAAGAAAAAAGAAGACTATTTTCCCTTGGCGTGTTTCGTGTGCGAAAATTGCTGGCTTGTACAGCTGACCCACGTTATACCTGCTGAAATAATGTTCAGAAACTATCTTTATATTCCCTCTACCTCAAGTACAATGCTGGAGCACTTTAAGACAATGGCGCTAGATTTGGTAAAGGAGTTTAAATTAAAACCCAAAGACCTCGTAATAGATATAGGTTCGAATGACGGGACACTTTTAAGCTACTTTCAGGAACAGGAGATGAAGGTGCTCGGCATTGATCCTGCATCAAATCTTGCTCAGGTTGCACGGATGAAAGGAATAGATACGATAGATGATTTTTTTTCATCAAAGCTTGCCAAAAAAACCGTAAAGAAATACGGAAAAGCAAAAATAATAAGCGGTACCAATGTTATCGCGCACGTAAGCGATCTCCACGATGTCGTTAAGGGCGTGCGTACGCTGTTGAAACAAGACGGAATTTTTGTCATGGAGTATCCTTATCTAGTCGATCTGATAGATAAAAATGAGTTTGATACGATCTATCATGAGCACCTTTCTTATTTTGCGATTCGCCCCTTATTGGAACTTTTCAAAAAAAATAGGATGCAGGTTTTCGATGTAAGACGCACACCGGTTCACGGAGGTTCAATCATGGTTTTTGCCTCCAAGAAGGGATCAAAGCACAGAGTGAGATCATCGGTCAAGGAATTCGTAAAAATAGAGCTTCTAAAAAAACTTAACAAAAGAGAGGCATATGATGAATTTGCAAGAAGGGTTAAGATGATAAGACGTGATACTCTGGACTATCTAAAAAGACTTCGGAAGCAGGGAAAACAGATTGTCGGATACGGAGCTGCAGCAAAAGGAAATGTTTTTTTGAATTATTGTGGAATTACACCTAAGCTTCTTGATTATGTCGTTGACTCTATCCCCTACAAACAGGGACGCTTTACCCCCGGGACACATATCCCGATTTTTCCCGAAAGAAAGCTGACTAAAGAGATGCCGGACTATACTCTGATACTTGCTTGGAATTTTGCAGACGAGATTTTAAGAAAACAGACCAAATACCGCGAAAAAGGCGGCCAGATGATCATAACGATTCCCTACCTACGAATAGAGTGATTTCATAAAGGACGCTGTTCCTTTGATATAATTCTCTATGTCCAACATACGCAATTTTGCGATAATAGCCCATATTGACCATGGGAAGTCAACGCTTGCCGACAGGTTTCTGGAACTTGCAAAGGTCGTACAGCCCGGGAAACATGAAGAGCAGCTTCTGGATAGAAATCCAATCTCACGGGAACGTGGGATCACTATTAAACTTGCGCCGGTGCAGTTTGGTTATAAAGAGCATATTTTAAACTTGATTGATACACCGGGGCATGTGGATTTTTCTTACGAGGTAGACAGGACTCTCTCATGCGTTGAAGGAGTCATTTTGCTGGTTGATGCTACAAAAGGTATACAGGCGCAAACAATCTCTAATGCATATAAAGCGCTTGAGAAAAATCTTTCGATAATACCTGTGGTTAATAAGATCGATCTGGCGCACGCTAACATAGAAAGTACAAAACAGCAGATGGTGGATTTCTTGGGAGTAAAAAAGGAAGATATAAAAGAGGTCTCAGCTAAATCCGGAAAAAACGTTGAGGAGCTTTTGGATTTTGTATTAAAAAAAATCCCGGCTCCCACTATATCAAAAGACGAGAAAAATATAGTTAAGGCGCTGATATTCGACTCTTACTATGATTCTCACCGCGGCGTAATTGCATTTGTAAGGGTAATGAAGGGTGAGATAAAAAAAGGAGCAGATCTTGAACTGGCCCAGCAAAAGGTTTCCTTTCAGGCGCTTGATGTCGGAATATTTACGCCGGACCTAAAAAGCTTATCTACCCTTTCGACAGGAGAAATAGGATACGTGGCGACGAATCTTAAGGACATACACAAAGTACGGGTTGGAGATACTATTCAGTCTAAAAAGAGCACCGAGCACCCCCTTTCCGGGTATAAAAAGGCTCAATCTATGGTATACGCTTCTATATTTACGACCGACACGCAGGATTACCTCAATCTAAAAAAGGCTCTTGAGAAACTATACTTAAATGATTCCTCATTGGAATTCAGCGGAATCTACAGTAGGGCGCTGGGTGCAGGTTTTAGAGTCGGATTCCTAGGTTTGCTTCACGCCGATGTTGTCAGAGAACGATTGGAGCGTGAGTACGGACTACATCTGGTACTAACCCCACCTCAGGTTGAGTATAAAGACTCAGGGAAACCCGGAATAATACTGGAGCCGTATGTAAAACTTCTCGTTGTTACCCCGCCGGAGTACATGCCGGATGTTATGAGACTCTGTGAAGAACACAGGGGCATTTTTATTACTATGGACAATAAAAATCAAATCACCCTTACGTACGAGATGCCTCTGTCCGAAATGATTTCTAATTTTTTTGACAGATTAAAAAGTATAAGTTCAGGATATGCATCGCTTGACTGGGAATTTCTTGAGTACAGGTCAGTTTCTGCTGACAAAATGACGATCCTACTGAACGGCGAGCCGATTGAAGAATTTTCGGATGTTGTAGTGATGCAACGAGCACAGCAAAGCGCCGGAAATCTGGTCAAAAGACTGAAGGAACTTATCCCGCGACAACAATATGAGGTTAAGATTCAGGCTCACTATAAAGGTAAGATTATCGCCTCCGAAAGACTCTCTCCTTTTAGGAAGGATGTCACGCAAAAACTCTATGGGGGGGACAGAACCAGAAAAGACAAACTATTGAAAAAACAAAAAGCAGGAAAAAAGAAGATGAAGATGGTAGGACGGGTGGAGATACCAAAAGAAGCTTTTCTAAAGCTTTTTAAAAGAGATTGACTGATTTTTCGGTATCTCTTACAATATAGCTCTATGAAAATAAAGGTTTTAATCTTAAACTGCACTCTCAAATATGCACCTGAGGTTTCTAATACCGAGGCGCTCGCAAAAAAAGCGGTTAAATTGTATGAAGAACTGGGTGCGACCTGCGAAATCTTACGGGTAAATGATTACAACGTACGGCTTGGGATTTATTCCGATGAAGGTAAGGGCGATGAATGGCCAAAAATACTCAAAAAAATCAAAGCATGTGACATTTTGATCATTGCTGCTCCGATCTGGTTTGGAGTACGTTCTTCGGTTGCTCAACTGGTTATTGAAAGGTTGGACGGAACATATGAAGAGGGAGATAAGAAAACCGGGCAGTTTCCCTTGTACGGCAAAGTAGCAGGGGTCATCGTAACCGGAAATGAGGATGGTGCTCACGATGTAGCTTCAAACACACTTTTTAATTTAACCCACCTTGGCTGCACTGTCCCCCCCAACGTGGATACGTACTGGGTGGGAGACGCGGGGCCCGGACCCTCATATATAGAAGCAGGTGGAGACACACATCCCTACACAAATAAAACCACACGCTACATGGTTCACAACACGTTGTTTATGGCAAAACTTCTTAAGAAAAATCCAATTCCGACAAACCTGAAGAAACTTACGGAAGAAGCTTTCGCATATTCAAAACAAAAGGAAGACACAAAAAAAGACTACGCAGGTTAATCAACAAATCTCCATTTGATATTCTTGTCTTTTTTCATAAAGTCATATTGACGCTTTGCATATTGGATTTCCTTGACGATCCATTCCTCTATCATTTTTTTCTCGTTGATCCTGCCCTTAATAAAGTCAATAATCTGTTTTGCTCCGATAGTCTTGAGACCAGGATCTTTTTCGGAGTATCCTTTCTTAAGTAATTTTTCTACCTCTTTCACTGCTCCACCCTTAATTCTTTGATAGACTCTTTTAGTTATTTGTTTTTTTAAATTCTTTTCCGATTTGAATCGCAGCCCAATCATTTCGATTGTGAACAACTTACTAAGTGGTTGTAGTGAAGCTTTAGTTTCTTTTTTTACCCTAGCGAGCTCTATGCGCCGCATCAATCGTCTGGGGTTTGCACGATCGCTTTCATTCATAGACTTAAGGATCTTTGGGGCAACTGCATTCAACATATCCTGCATTTTTGCAACAGATGTCTTATCCAACTTTTTCCGCAAGGTCCAATCAGGCTCGCCATATCTGTCGATTCCGTAGAGTAAATGCTTGAGATAAAAATATGTACCGCCTACTATTATCGGAGTTTTTTCTCTTGTTAAAACATCATCTATTGTTTGTTGAGCATGTTCGGCATATTGGAATGAAGAAAAATACTTTTGCGGATCAATAATATCGTATAACCATATAGGAACTTTTTTCATGATTTGTTTATCCTTACCGGTAACGACATCAAGATACTTATAAGCCTGTCGGGAGTCGCAGTTTATAAGCTCTCCTCCTTCTTTTTTAGCTAATTTCACGGCTAACGAAGTTTTTCCGGTCGCAGTTTGGCCTGTTATGACAATAAGCCTTTTCTTCATTACCTTCTTTGCATTTCGGCAGCATCAAGCAGATTCTTGTAAAGATATATTACGTCGATCGGTCCTGTTCCGCCAGGCGTTTCAGTGTAGTGCGCAGATACTTTTTTTATCTCTTTTTCATCATAATCTCCTCTAAGCTTGCTGCCTTCTCTTCTAAGACCGACATTTACCAACACTACGCCCGGTTTCAACATACTTGAGTTTATAACCTTTTTGCCTGTTGCCGTGATGACTACGTCTGCTTCTTTAAAGTACTGCTCAGGATTGTGGGTCTGTGAATTGACATTGATAAAGTTTATCTTAAACTCGCTTAATGTTTTTCCGATTGGCAGTCCTCCTGTTTGGCCTCGGCCTATCAGCACTATCTTTTTGTGTTTAAAGGCCTGCTTAAAGAAAGCAGCATCTCCCCGTTCAATAAAAAGATTTTTGGAGATCTTGTTTTTTTGAAAGACATATTTCAAAACGGTCAAAACCGCAAGTCCGAGTGGTGGGAAATGAGGTGATTTTTCTCTGTGTCTCTCTATCTCCTTTACCGGCGGAATAAAGTTGTAGACGGTGTTGGTATGAAGATGTGAAGGAAGCGGTTGCTGCACTATGACACCGGTGGTTTCTTTTTCAGCGGATTTTTCCTTCAAAAGACCGATAAACTCAAAGAAGGTCGGGACTTTTTTAAGATGAATAAATTCAAACGAAACTCCGATTTCTTTTGCAACTTTTTGCTTGATTTTGACGAAAGAAAGCTGCTCTGAGGACTGTCCGACTAGTACGGTTACTAATTTGGGAGTGATGTGCTTTTTTTTAAGCTTAGTGGTTCTTTCTTTTAATGTTTTTTTAAGAAGTCGGGTAATCTCAATGCATGGAACTTTCATAAAAAGTCGAATGGATCCCGAATTATATCATAAAATTTGAACAAAATAAATAGGAAGCCTCTATCTGAGTGCACTATTAGACTAGTGCTGCACTGGCTATCTGGTCATTGGCCTTGGAAAAGCGCATCAAAATGACTCCTTTTGCCGATCTTGACCGCGATGGTATGGATTTTACCTCAATTTTGACCACCTGGCCGTTATTAGTCGTGATAATGACCGTAGATTTCTCAGGATTTATGATCTCCGCAAACGCAATTTTACCCATCTTGTCGTCAACCGAGGCTGTCTTGACGCCTTTTCCTCCTCTGTGTTGTCCTCTGAAGAAGGATAACTTCGTCTTCTTGCCGATTCCTTTCTCTCCTATAACCAGAAGATCTTTTGTAAATTCGGCGTCAGCAAATACATCTGCCGACGTTACCACATTCTCCTTTTCAAGACTGATCCCCCGTACCCCCATAGAAGCTCTTCCGGTAGATCGGATTTCGCCCTCCTTGAAAACGATCGACTTCCCGTCTTTAGTGGTAAGCATCACGTTCTTTTTCCCATTGGTTAGCTTGACCCATAGAAGCTCATCATCCTTATCAAGTTTTATAGCCACGATGCCATTGCTTCTGATATGGGCAAACTGGGTAAATTCCGTCTTTTTTACCACGCCTTTTTTGGTAGCCATAAGAATATATAGTTCCTTTTCCGACATTTCCCCGCCTCCGAATGTCAAAATAGAGGTCACGCTCTCGTCCGGTCGTAGCGTGAGAAGGTTTACGATAGCCTTGCCTTTGGAGGTGCGTGTTCCCAGGGGTACTTCCCAGACTCTCTCTTGGAAAATACGCCCCTGGTTGGTAAAAAACAACATATAGTCATGGGCCATCGCAGACTTTATATAAGTGACATTATCGGTATCTTTGGTCTCGATACCTGAAACCCCTTTCCCGCCCCTATGTTGTACCCGGAAAGTTTCTTTGGGTACCTGCTTAATATAGCCTTCTTTAGTCATCACTACGATGACCTCTTTGTTTTCTATAAGCTCTTCGTCAGTGATCTCCCCGGGTCTGGATTTTATTACCTTCGTGAGTCTTTCGTCTCCGTATTTCTGTTTTATTTCAAGCAGTTCGTCTTTTATAACCTTGAGAATTTTCATAACATCTTTCAGCAACCCTTCAAGATAAGCGATGATTTTTTTTAGTCCTTTAAGTTCCTCCTCAATCTTGCTTCTTTCAAGGCCGGTAAGTCTTTTAAGCTGCATGTCAAGGATTGCCTGCGCCTGAATCTCTGAGAGCTTAAATTTTTTCACTAATTTCACCCGTGCATCAGGTTCATCCTTGGATTTTTTGATGGTTTCTACCACATCATCGATATGGTCAAGGGCGATGAGGAATCCTTCAAGGATGTGTGCCCGCGCCTTAGCCTGGGCCAGTTCGTACTGACTTCTTTTGGTTACAATGCCGACTCGGTGCCTCAGATACTCTTTCAAAATAGTGGGAAGCGATAGTGTCTGTGGTACTCCATCCAAAAGAGCCACGACATTCACCGGGAATGATGTCTGCAGTTCGGTATGCTTGAAAAGATTATTAAGAACCTTTTTGTAGGAAGCGTCTCTTTTTAATTCAATGACTATTCTTATACCGTCTCTGTCCGACTCATCTCTCAGATCCGATATTCCCACCACTTTCTTCTCCGTGGCGAGATAGGCAATTTTTTCAACCAAATTAGCCTTGTTAACTTGATATGGAAGCTCGGTAACTATAATAGCATCTTTGCCCTTGCCCAGATCCTCCTGCTCTACTACCCCTCGTATCAATATTTTTCCTTTTCCCGTCTCGTAGACCTCTTTAATTTCTTTAGCCCCGTAAATTACACCTTCTGTGGGAAAGTCAGGTCCTTTTACAAACTCAAGAAGTTCATCTACCGTTACCTCGTATGCAAGCGTTCCGTCTTTTTGTTTCTTGGCTTTATCGATGATGAAACATATTGCATCGATAATCTCCTTAAGATTATGAGGAGGAATTTTCGTTGCCATTCCGACTGCAATTCCTTCCGCGCCCATCAAAAGAAGATTCGGCAACTTGGCAGGAAGATACACAGGTTCCTGCAATCTTCCATCAAAGTTATCCATCCAATCCACAGTTTCCTTTTCAATATCCACAAGCATCTCTTCAGCAATTTTTGCCAGTTTTACCTCGGTGTAACGCATAGCAGCCGGGGGATCACCATCGATTGATCCGAAATTACCCTGTCCTTTTACTAAGGGATACCTCATTGAAAACTCCTGCGCCATACGTGCGACAGCTTCGTATACCGGAGCGTCACCATGGGGATGATATTTTCCAAGAACTTCACCTACCACAGTTGCTGATTTTGAGAATTTGGCACTGGAGGAAAGACCAAGCTTGTGCATCGCGTACAGTATTCTTCGGTGTACAGGTTTTAAACCGTCACGAACGTCCGGAAGAGCGCGTGAGACGATGACAGACATTGCGTAATCCAGGTACGCCCGCTTCATCTCTGTTACGATCTCCGTGTTTTGGATATTTTGTTTTACTGGTTTTTCATCAGCTGCCATAGTTGCCTAAGTTTTGGTAAGGAAGCTACTTCTTTAAGGCTTTCTTTATCGCGTCGAGCGCGTTTTGTTTGGAAAGAAAGCTTTTTGTTTTGACCCATTTACCGGGTTCAAGTTCCTTATAGTGATTGAAATAATGCTGTATTCTCTGCTTTACAATCTCATCTAGATCTTTGACATCTTCAATATGTGCATAAAACGGATCAACTTTTTTTGTAGGCACCGCAATTATTTTGGTATCTACACCTGCCTCATCTTCCATTTCGAGCATCCCGATCACTCTTGAAGGAATTACTACTCCCGGATGCAGTGAGTAAGTTGCTATCACCAATGCATCAAGAGGATCTCCATCTTCCCCCATTGTTTCCGGCACAAAACCATAGTTTGCCGGGAACGCCATGGTAGTAAAAGAAAATCGGTCCACGGTGACAAGATTGGTTTCCTTATCAAGCTCATATTTGACAAAGGTCCCTTCCGGAATCTCGACAAATACATTTATCTCACCTTTTGATGGGTCTTTGCCG
Organism: Candidatus Microgenomates bacterium; assembly: GCA_025451885.1. Taxonomy (GTDB): domain Bacteria; phylum Patescibacteriota; class Microgenomatia; order UBA1406; family GWC2-37-13; genus 2-01-FULL-40-42. Next base: position 25,085 of record JANWJL010000034.1, on the reverse strand, counting down.
GCTGTAAGTTTACTCATAATAGTTATACGTCCAATGTAGCCATTTTAGCATGGGTAACGATAAATTTCTTTCGAGGAGGAACTTCCTCTCCCATAAGCATACTGAATACTTTATCCGCTTCGTGAGCATCATCCATAGTGACTCTCTTCAAAACACGCGCTTCAGGATTCATCGTGGTCTCCCACAGCTGATCCGGATTCATCTCACCAAGACCCTTATACCGTTGAACCGAGATGTTAGCGTTTCCGGATCCATTCATTTGTTTTATAACCTTGTCTCGCTCTTCTTCTGTGTATGCATACTCAATTTTTTTGCCGGACTGAACCTTAAAAAGCGGAGGTTGCGCAATGTATAAATGTCCCTTTTCAACGACATCCACAAGATGTCTAAAGAAAAATGTGAGAATAAGCGTGCGGATGTGTTCTCCGTCAACATCTGCGTCGGTCATAATAGCGATTTTATGGTAGCGAAGCTTTTGATAGTCGATATTTTCACCGATTCCCATTCCAAGGGCAATTACAAGATCTTTAATTTCTTTAAAGGCAAGGACCTTGTCCAGATAGGCACGTTCTGTATTGAGGATCTTTCCACGAAGAGGAAGAATTGCCTGAAACCGTCTATTTCTACCTTGTTTTGCAGTACCGCCTGCTGAGTTTCCCTCAACGAGAAACAGCTCGGATAGTGCAGGATCCCGTTCGCTGCAATCGGCAAGTTTGCCGGGAAGCGTTGCTCCCTCAAGAGCTCCTTTTCGAAGAACCGCATCCTTTGCTGCTTTTGCTGCAAGTCGTGCTTTTTGGGCAAGTATGATCTTTCCTAAGATGTCTCTCCCTACACGCGGGTTTTCTTCAAAATGAACGTCGAGATACTCCGAAACAGCCTGCTGTACAAAGGTCTGGATCTCCGAATTACCGAGTTTGGACTTGGTCTGTCCTTCAAACTGAAGATTGGTTGAAGGCATCTTCACATAGACTATCGCAGAGAGACCTTCTTTCACATCCTCTCCTGTCAAAGGTTCCTTAAGGTCTTTTTCAGAAAGTATTCCTTTGGCATAGTTATTGATGGATTTGGTAAGCGATATTCTAAAGCCGGTCAGATGCGTTCCTCCTTCCACTGTATTGATGACATTTACAAAAGACATGACGTTTTCGGCGATAGAGTCATTAAACTGAATGGCGACCTCGACTTCCTTGTCATCAAGCTGTTTTTTAATGTATATAGGCTCATGGACAACCTTCTTACCGCTGTTGAGCTCTCGTATAAGGGAAAGGATGCCGCCGTCAAAAAAGTATGCGACGTTATCCTTGTTTGTTTCATTTTTAATCTTAAAGAGAGTGTTGCTGATAAGGTAGGCACGTTCTTTGACCTGCTTTTTAAAGTTGTGGTAGTTAATCTCTATGGTTTCATTGAAGATCTGTGAATCCGGCAGGAAAGAGATGGCAGTGCCGTTTTTAAACGGAAACCCGAGGACCGACTTATCCACTTTTTTTACAGAAGTTAAGGGTTTTCCCCGTTTGTACTCCTGTCTGTATAGCTGTCCGTCTCGTTTTACCTCTACGATAAGATGCTCTGCAAGTGCATTTACTACAGAGGCTCCGACTCCATGAAGACCACCGGAGACTTTATAAGCAGAGGTCGTAAACTTTCCACCGGCATGTAGTTTGGTCATGACCAGCTCTAAAGCAGAGACCTTATGTTTGGGGTTTTTTTCAACAGGAATTCCTCTCCCGTCGTCGAAGACAGTAAGGTAGTTATTTTTACCTACGATTACGTGGATATTTTTACAGTATCCGGCAAGAGCTTCATCGATGGCATTGTCAACGATCTCGTTAAGACAGTGGTTGACTCCTACTTGGGAGGTGGAGCCAATGTACATTCCGGGCCTTTTTCTTACGGGTTCGAGTCCTTCAAGGACGACGATAGACTCCGCACTATAGCCTGAAGATGCCTTTTTCGCCATTTGATAATTATACTGAAAAAATTATTTCAATTCTACCTTAGCGCCTGCTGCTTCAAGCTTTTTCTTAGCTTCGTCAGCCTGCTCTTTCTTTACATCTTTAAGAATGTCCTGAGGAGCAGATTCTGCTACCTTTTTTGCCTCCATAAGACCTAAATTAGGATCGATTTCCCGGATAGCTTTAATTACTCCGAGCTTGTTGTCTCCTGAAGATGAAAGAACTACGGTAAAGGAAGTTTTTTCTTCTGCTGGTTCTCCTGCTGCGGCTGGTGCTGCACCTGCTGCGGCTACCGGCATCGCAGATACTCCGAACTTCTCTTCAAGGTGAGATGAGAGATCAGCTACTTCTAAAACAGAAAGTCCTTCGATCTCTTTTGCTATTTTTTCTACTTTATCTGAAAGTTTTTTATCATCCGCCATACTAGATCACCTCCTTAACTTGATTGTTTTGCTCTTTGGTTTAATACGTAAACTAATTTGCTAACACCAAATTTCATTGAATATACAAGTCTGGAGGTCGGCGCATTCATCGAACCTAAAATCTTGGCGATAAGATCTTCTTTACTTGGAAGCTGTGCGATCTTATTGAGTACGTCCTCAGGTTGTAGCTCCTTTTCCAAAAGACCAAACTTAAAGGTTAATGTTTTTTCAGCTTTTGCAAACTTAAAGAACGCAGAAAGTCCTTTATGATAGTTTTCTCCGAGTACTAAGACAGCAGAGTTTTCCTTAAGAGGGAGTACACTATCCTGCAGCTTTTTAAAGCTTTTTTCTTTCTTTGCGACGCGCTCGATGGTCTTTGTAAAGAGCGTATTTTTTACAACCTTAAAAACTGCGTCTTCTTTCTTGAGTTCTTTCCGCAGTTTTTCAAGAGTGGTATGAGTGGTGTTGTCAAATCTGACCAATACGAAGTGCTTGGCTTCTGTTAGAAAGGTTGAGAGATCTTCTACGTATGTTTTTTTCTTCTGACTTGGCATAGCTTCACTGCTTGGGAAACTTGTTTTATTCCTACTAGGAAACCCAAGGTCTTGGTGACGGAATGCTTATTGTACCAGCTTAGAGGTCGTTAAGCAATTCTTTAAGGGATTTTGCCTGTAAATCCTTATTGATTTTATTCTGAGCTTTTTTGGTCGAAATCCGCGCCTTCATCTCCTCGGCTCTCTTTTGTTTTGCCTGGAAATTTTCAACACGTCCTTTTGTGTCTATAAAGCGGTGTTCTCCGGTAAAGTAAGGGTGACAGCGGGCACAGACGTCTACCCTGATGTTTTGTTTGATCGATCGCGTAGTAAACGTATTTCCGCAGGCACAAACCACCTGCGCATCATCAAAATATTTTGGGTGAATTCCTTGTTTCATATTCATAAATAATTAGCTAACGCGAGACCTTAATTATACCAGTTTAGGAGGCGTATGTAAACACTTTGTCCCATTTTCCCTGAGCAATTACGTCTTCCAGATTGTGGAAACTTTTGCCAAGTCTATGATCTGTAAGCCGGTTTTGAGGAAAATTATAGGTTCTTATTTTATCTGCACGTTCACCGGATCCAATATTTTGGACATATGAAAAGATCATTCCTTTTTTCTTTTCTTCCTCAAGTTGGTAAAGCTTTCCGAGCAAAAGATCCATCGCGATCTTTCGGTTTGCCTCCTGATAGCGCTCACGGCTTGCTGTGACTACTATTCCACTGGGTTTATGGGTCAGCCGTACAGCGGTTGAGACTTTATTGACATTCTGTCCTCCATGTCCGCCAGCCCTGTAAAACTGCCATTCGATATCGCTTGGACTGATTCTTACATCAGATTGTGTAATCTGAGGCAAAGCAACCATTACACAGGTAGAGGTGTGGATTCTTCCCTTTCTTTCGGTTTCCGGAATCCGTTGAACTCTATGCACACCTGTTTCATTTTTGAAGAAGTTGTACGCTCCTTCACCACTTATTCTTATGATGTTCTCCTCAAGATAGGCGTATTTAAAGTTTTTTCGTTGAGCGAACCTTATATAAGAAAGAAGAAGCTCTTTTGCCCAGAGCTTTGACTCATCTCCCCCTACTCCCGGGAGCGCTTCAATAACAACAACATTCGGATTAACCTGCATAAGTATATTAAGAGAGTTTTTTAACCACCTCGTTTAACGTAAGTGTTTCTTCAGTCCGCTCTTTCATGTTTTTAAGTTTTACAACGTTTTTTTCTTTTTCTTCGTTCCCGATCAGCAGGACATATGGAATTTTGTTTTTATCCGCATACTTTAGTTGTTTATCCAATTTCTTATCGGATTCAAGATAAAGTTCCGAAGAAATATCATTCTCTCTGAGTTTTTTAACGGCATTTACAGACTCGTTGAGCAAATCAGGGAAAACAGTTACTAATACTTGTGTTTTTTTTGTTGAAATTTCAGGTAATAGATTTTTTTCTCGAAGAAATTCTTCAATCATTACGTCGGATACAGCAAATCCAACACCTGAAACATTTACTTTTGAATTATATTCAGAAACGAGATTTTTATATCTGCCTCCTCCACCTAATGAGCGCTTAATTTCACCTAAATCTTTGACTTCGAACACAAGATCTGTATAGTAATCCAGACCTCGTACTACAGAAAGGTTTATATCTATAAAATCTCGGATTCCGTACTGACCTAGTAAATCTAATAATTTATCGAAGTATTCGCTATCTTTAGGTTTGATTTTCGAAGATATGATTCTAGAATAGTCTTCCTTAGTCAAACCCAATTTATTTAATCTGCTATCTAACTCTTTGTCACTTATCTTGTCAACATCATCGATGATCTTCAGCAACGAAGGAATAGTTTTTTCAGAAAGACCTTCTCTTATAAGGATTTTATTTAATAGGTCTCGGGAACTTATCAAAATTTTAAAGTCTCTTTGAGTTGATCCTAGAGATAAAAATAACTCCACAAGAGTTTTAAGTATTTCAGCATCCGTAATAAGCTGTTCTCCTCCCAGAATGTCGAAGTCAGCTTGGTTAAATTCGCGGGAGCGTCCTTTTTGAGGAGCTTCGTACCGAAATCTTAGACCGAAATTAAAAAGCTTCAAAGGAAGAGTAAGCTCGCCTGCTTTTGTTGCTATCATCCGTGCAAGTGTCGGTGTCATCTCCGGGCGCAGAACAAGAGTCTGATCTTTCTTGTCTTTGATCTGAAAGGTCTGACGATTGAGAAGTTCTTCCGAAGTCTTATTAATATATAGGTCCATAGGCTCAACAACAGGCCCGTCGTAGGATTCATAGCCGAGCTCATCTGCAACTTTTTGCACTGTCTCGTAAATGAATCTCTGGACACCTTTTTCTTTAGGATAGATGTCTCTGAAGCCACGTAATGGCTGTAGAGTTTTCATACAAGAATTATATCACGGGAAGAGTAGGTTACGGGGCGGCTTCGAGGGTGAGCGGGAGATTTCTTTGTTGTCCGGAGCGCCATATCGTAACATTGACCTTGTCTCCGATCTTCTTCTCTTCAATGAGTTTTGCCAAAGAATCATCTTCGATTTTTTTACCGTCAAAAGACGTGATGACGTCTTCATCCTGCAGTCCGGCTTTTTGCGCAGGCGATCCTTCGATCACCTCTATGATATAAGCACCTTGCACTATGTTATTAAGTACAGCGGTCTGCCGGTCTACGAATTTGTAGCGGATACCGATATAAGGACGTTCGAAGGTCCCTCCTCTTTTTTGAAAGTTTTCGATAAGATTCTTCACTACATTAACCGGTATCGCAAATCCGATATTTTGACCTTCAGCTGCTACAGCTGTGTTTACTCCGATAACCTGTCCCGCTGAATTTAAAAGAGGACCACCTGAGTTTCCAGGACTTATGGCAGCATCCGTCTGGATTACGTTATCAAGTTTTTCAACAAAACCTTCAAAAGGAGAGCCGGCCGTAATGCCTCTTCCAAGACCGGATATTATTCCTACAGTGACGGTGTTGGTAAATTCTCCCAAAGGAGTACCGATCGCGATAGCCTGTTGTCCGAGCTTTAGAGTTTTTGAGTCACCCAGAGGAAGCGCTTTCAGACCGTTAGTATTAATTTTTACAAGAGCAAGATCGTTTAAAGGGTCCCGGTATATTTTTTCTACATTAAAGCTTTTCTTATCATTGGTTAATACTTTATACTTTGCTTCGGTATCTGCTACTACGTGTCTGCTGGTTATGATAAGTCCGTCCGGTGAAACAATAAATCCGCTTCCTATATTTGCCTCGACTTTTTTCTGGGTTGGAACTCTTCTAAAGATCGAGAATGGATCTGACGGATCAACCTGCAGGGTAGAACCGTTTTGGGTTTTACTTATACCAACGGTTACGACCGAGGGCAGTGCATCTTCGACAACCTTGGTGACAGTGGACTCCTCATACACTACTGTTTGCTTGACGGTTTTTTCCGGAAGATATTTGTCGATAGGTGATTTAGGAAGCAGGTTGAAACGGTCGCCAACAAAAAAAACAGCGACAAGAAGGATAAGAAGGATCAAAAGTCGTTTCATAGCAACTACTTATTTTACCAATTTTTGGATTGCAGTTTCAAGCTGTTGATCATCATCACGGGTGATGGTATTTCCTTCTTTCAGTTTATTTTCGACCTTTACTTCAGGCTCGATGCCTTTGCCGTTTATCCAATCTCCATTAGGGAGTATCCACTTCGCAATAGTGACATGCAAGCCAGCACCATCAGAAAGATCAAGTGCTTCCTGGACCGATCCTTTTCCGAATGATTTTTCTCCGATTAGAGATGCCCTTCTGTAATCTCTTAATGCCCCGGCAAGAATTTCGGATGCAGACGCAGACCCTTTATTAATAAGGACTATCATTGGAATATCCTGAAGTTTTCCGGTTCTACTGACCGCATAGTCACGGTCTATGCCGGTTGTTGACTCCTGCTTTACCACGAGTCTTCCTGTGGGGAGAAACTCACTTGCAAGATAGACTGCGCTTTCCAAGAATCCTCCGGGATTGTCACGAAGGTCGAGTACGATTCCCTGTATCTTTCTTTGATCCCAGTCTTTTTTAACTTGATCGATTGTTCTGTTCCACTCCTCATTAGTATTTTCACCGAACTGGTTCACCTTGATTACGTCAATCTGCGGACAGTTTGATTTGCAGTCCTTTCTTTTTTCTTTGGTCAGCTCGACAGAGTTGACCAGAATCTGCTCTCTGGTTATCGTCACATCAAACTCTTTGGTCTCTCTCAAAAGTTTTAATTTGACTTGCGTTCCTTTTTTCCCACGGATTTTTGTGACAGCTTGAGTCAGCGTAAATCCTTTTGTGTTTTGACCGTTTATTTCAACGATATAATCGCCGGCCCTTACGCCGGCTTTTTCTGCAGGAGATTTTTTTAAAGGAGCTACGATCACTATCCTTCCATTCTTTAGTCCCAGCTGTGCGCCGATTCCCTCAAATTTTCCTTCCAGATCAGCCTTTGACTCTTTGTTTTCATCAGGAGTAAGGAAAAAAGTATACGGATCATCCAAGGATGCGACAAGACCCTTAATTGCTCCGTAGTACATCTTCTGTGGATCAACCTTTTTTTTATCGATGAATTTCTGTTCAACCTTGTCCCATGTTTCCCAAAATAGACCGAAGTTTAGATTCTTGCTTTTCATTCCCGCAGGTTCTGTGGCATTTGAGACCGAATACGACACTCCCCTCTTTGATCCGTCGAGCGCTTTATATTCTCCCAATTTAAATCCCGAGCCAAAGAGAAAAATAGCCAATGAAATGATCAGGAGCCAGTTTGTAGCTTTTCCTTTATTCATGAGGTTTGATAAAAGTAAATCATACCAGTCTTTTTGTCCACAAGGCAATACGGGAGTTTTACCTTCTTGATGTCATTCCAGTCATCTTCATCCTTAACTCGGGCAAAAGGAGGAGGAGTCGAATCCTGAAGATTTTGAGCACTGACAAATCCCACTGCTCCCATCACCTCAAGTTTGGATTGGTTGTACGGCTTGATAGACTCGATGACGATTACTTTATTTTTAACCGCCTCCGGCGAAAGATTCGCCAATGACTCTTCATCAGTGAACAGCACCTCTCCTCCAAAATCCGTTGACACTTCTTTTGCAGAAAACTTTTTAACTTCCTTAGTAGATAGTGTTATTTCATTTTTTTTAACATCCTCCACTTTTCCTTTAAAGTATGCGTGTTTTACCTGCTTAGTAGTGGTATGGGTTGTAACGATCAGATTACCTTTTTCATGATCAACCTCTTTCAATACTCCATCGTATTCACTCAGGTACTGTTTCTTATCAAGGAATCCTTTTTTTTCGGCAACAAGATCTCCGCGGGATAGATCTTCGCCTACGAATTTTTTAAGATGAAGAAAGATTTTTTGCGGAGCAATTTTTAAAAGCTCCGATAACGGCACGACTTTTTCTTCTTGCTCGCCTTTTTTAAAAAGTGGAGTCGTAAAGTCAATCTCCTGTCCCGACTTAATAAGGAGCTTGTCCTTAACAGGCACAGAGAAGATAATAGGCATTCTTTGATTATACCAATTTTACTTCAGGCCTTGGTAGGAGACGTATGGAAGAAGACCGAGGAATCTCGCATATTTTATTTGTTTGGTAAGTTGACGTTGGTGTTTTGCGCATGTGCCCGTTTTATCACGGCTAAGTAGTTTTTTTCTAGGAGAAATAAACTTCTGCAGATTTTCCACATCCTTAAAGCTTGGACTTACATTATATTGACAGAAAAAACATTTCATAGAACGTTAAGAAATTTAAAACGGGATGTCGTCGGGGTCGACGCTTTCGGTTTCTTTCTTTTTCTTTCCTTTGGATTTTTTCGGTTCATCCTCAACAAGCTCTTTTTCCTCCACGCTTGTCTCAGGACTCGACGAGACAGTTTCTGCTGCACCCTCCGAAGGTCCCTGAGTATCATCACTTGCCACCGCTCTTTTTCCAGCACCAAAGACTATGAAATCCTCAAGAATGATCTCGGTAATGCTTCTTTGCTGGCCATCCTTGCCGGTATAGGACCGGTATGCTATTCTTCCCTCCGCATAGATCTTGCTTCCCTTTGTTAACAGTTTTCCGCAAAGTTCAGCAAGTTTATTCCAGGCTACTATCCGGTGGTACTGCGTCTCTTCTTTGATCTGTCCTTCACCGGTAGTCCATGAGCGGTTGGTAGCAAGACCGATACTGCAGACCGCCGCACCTGAGGGCGTATATTTAAGCTCAGGATCTCTGGTGAGATTTCCAACAAGCATGATTTTATTTAATGATCGACTTGCCATAGTGTTTTATTCTGACTTTAAAAGAAGATAACGCAGTAGTTTCTCGTTGAAACCGACTGTTTTTTTGAACTCGCTTAGTTTATCTTTGCTTAATTGCAATCTCCATTCATAAAAGTCCGCAGATGTCTGTTTTTTTATCGGGTACGCAAGATTTTTTTTGCCCAACGTTTTTTCCTCAAGGACTTTTCCCGAAAGAGATGAGACAAGTGCCTTCAGGGTCTTCAACTCTTCCTTTGCGTTCAGGAGAAATACAAATTCGTATTCGCTCATAAAAATTAACTTCTCTATATAATAGTATTTGAGATGCCTAAAATCAAGCGCAGTTACTCTACAATTTTATTGTTTTTCATTGTCCTGGCGCTATTTTTTACTCGTCTTTGGAATCTTTCATGGGGTCTTCCCTTCCCGTTTCATCCTGACGAAAGAAACATGGCGGTTTCTGTGCAACAATTGAGCTGCCCGGACGTCACAGATATTAAAAACTGCTTAAATCCTAATTTTTTCGCCTACGGCCAGTTTCCCCTATACCTTGCTTTTTTCTTGGATAAAACTGCCCGCTTTTTTACTCACAATCTTCAGGGAAATTTCAGCCTTCCTGAAACTACTCTGATTCTACGAATTATCTCTGCATTTTTTTCAATTGCAACGGTCTGGCTTTTTTGGAAGATCATCGAAGCTTTCGACGAAGACCTAAATCTTTGGCTAAAGTCTTCGATTCTATTTATTTTTATATTTTCGCCGGCTCTTATTCAGTTTGCACATTTTGGGACCACCGAGTCGGCGCTCCTCTTTTTCTATACTGCTATTACCTACGTTTCTCTCTTATTGGCGCAGTCAAAAATTTCCGAAAGAAAATTTATCATTACTTCCTCCGTTTTAATCGGTCTTAGTGTGGCAACTAAAATTTCCTCCGGGATTTTTGCAGTACTGCCGGTTTTGAGTTATCTCTATCATTTCAGAACCAAAAAAAAATCAGCGCATAAACTAACTAGGCTTTTTATATGGGGAGCTTTAAGCGGTTTCATCGCGGTTTTATTTTCTCCGCATAACCTCATATCTTTTAATGACTTTATCAGCGCTATTAACTACGAATCCGCGGTCGCCCAGGGAACTGAGGTTTTCTATACTAGATCCTTTTTTCATACCATTCCGATTCTTTACCAGTCTTTTCATATATTTCCCTATTCACTTGGACTGCCGGTCTTCATATTATTCATACTCGGACTTTTTTTTCTTCCATGGAAAAAAGAATTTAATCTCTTGCGCATCAGCTTTCTCATTTATTTTCTACCGACTGCATTTTTGTATGCAAAATGGAGCCGGTTTATGGCGCCTGTTATACCGATTATGATTTTAATAGCATCGCTATTAGTTATTCAAATCTATAAAAAACTTCAGAAAATGCAATTTCTTGTTTATTTTTTAATTTTTCTTTCTGTTATCAACGGGATAGCGTTTATGTCGGTTTATCTGAAGTCCGACATCCGTCTGGAGGCATCCAGATGGATTTATAATACCGCTCCTTCAGGATCATACCTGCTTTCAGAGACGGCAAATGTAGTTGATATTCCAATCGACACACAAGATACCGGAAAGGCATATATATTAAATTCGTTTGATTTTTACCACCTCGACGAAAATCAGACTCTTCAATCTTCACTAAAAAAAGCGATCGACCATGCCGACTACATTATCATCCCCTCAAGAAGAGTTTTTAAAAACAACACTTGTTTTGATGAATTTACATTGAAAAAAAATAATAGCCCGGCCTGCAAGGAGTTGATACAAAAATATCCATTGGTAAATGCGTATTATGAGAATTTGTTTAACGGAAATCTTGGTTTTGAAAAAGTCGCAGAGTTTTCATCTTACCCTGAGATAACTATTGGGGAGAAAAGTCTGATTCTTCCCGATGAAGATGCCGAAGAAACATGGACTGTATTTGATCATCCTGTCATACGGATATACAAAAAAATGTAAAAGGGTTGATTTTTTCTTACGTTTTTCTTACACTAAAATACATGGCGTTGTTGAATTCTTACGAGTTACCGCAAGGATGGAAAGCGCCTGATTTCGATCTTCCCAATACAGAAGGCCAAAGTATATCGTTGAGTAATTTTTCCGATAAAAAAGGACTTCTTATTGTTTTCACATGCAATCACTGTCCGTACGCAAAAGCATCGTGGCCTTTGGTAATAGAACTTTACTCAAAATTCTCAAAAGATATCGGTGTAGTAGCGATTAACCCAAACAGCGGAGAGATGCATCCTGAAGATTCGTATGAAGGAATGCAGCAGAAGAAGAAAGAGTGGAATATTCCCTTCGATTACATCCACGACAGTACCCAGAAGGTCGCCAAAGAGTATCATGCACAATGCACTCCGGACCCATATCTTTTCCGAAATGATAATAATGAATCTAAACTTTTTTATCATGGAAGAATAAATGACAACTGGCAGGATGAATCTGCCGTACAGGAAAGAAATCTCGAAGATGCTATGAGCGCTCTTGCACAAGGAAAAGATGCGCCAAAAGACCAGAAGCCATCAATGGGATGTTCGATCAAATGGCAATAGAAGTAATAAGATATATGCCGGAATCAGGTGTAGATTTACAAGAACCAGCTTCGTTCGGCTCCACTCCCTTGGAGGTAGTGGTAATGAGCCGTCTTAATCAATCCCCCATCCTTCCAAAACTCGTTGATCTAAGTGAACGAACTCCGGTGCTTACTAATTTCAGAGAAAACGGAGGTCTTGATCGAACTGCAGTTACAGAACTATTTGGTCTTCATGAGATAGCGGATTACCGTGAACGAATCAAAGCAAGAGATACCGGTATGAGGCTGATCGGAGAAGAAGTCATAGATGGGTCCAACGTGACCCTATATGAAGGTAAGGTTCAGCTCCAGACAGGATTGCGGAACGTTGCACAATTATGCGTGGTAGAAGATCCAGACGGAAAGTTAACGACCTTTACTCTTTTTAAAAAAGATGAAGAAAAAATCGAAGGCAAGTCTCTTGCTTCGAAAATAGAATCCCTGCAGGACTCTGAATTAGCAGAGACTTTATTAAAGATACAGGAGGCTGATGAGGCAGGCAAAGTAAAAATAGATCTGAGTGCGTATGAGGGCTTAGTTGCTGCTGAATGGGCTAGTGATAATACCTATGTTGACATACTGGCCCTTCATGAACCGTTTACTGAATTCGGGAGGACTCTTCAATACGAGGTCTATCAAACTCCGGACACCTCAGTAATTCGCATTCGAAGTCTTTTGTATGAATCAAGTCAGAACAAAGACAAAGAGACAGAACAACGCGTCAGAAGCTATCTTGATAAAGCCGAGGGAAAAGGAAAATATAGCGATATCGAAACCATTCTTAAGGAAATCCGTGAAGAACATGAAGCCATTGAAGCTCGTGGAGATAAGCCAGTGCCTTTTGTTCCGGACTTATTCGTAAGATTAGATAATAACGGAAAAGTTTTAGAACAAAAATTAGAGGAGTTTTCTGAAGAAGTTAGCGAAATCGATGTAGTGGAAAATAGTACAAGTTTAGAGCAGAATGATAGTGATGGAAAATAATAAATACTTGAAATCTGCGGCCGGTGTTTTGTTTTTGATTTTGATAACACTTTTTCTTATTAAGGTTCTTGATCTTTCCTATCCCCTTTCGATTACTACGTCTAATGTTTCCTCGGAGCTTTCGGTCGTTGGAGAAGGAAAGGTAGAAGCTGTCCCCAACATAGCATACGTTGAGGCAGGTGTCTCTGTGTCCAACGGAGCGACTGTCGACGAGGTACAGGCAAGCCTTGATAAGACAAATAATGCCATCATCGCAGCCGTAGAAAAAGCAGGTGTTAAAAAAGAGGATGTCTCAACATCAAATTACTCAATAAATCCGAATTATGACTATGATGCCAATGCAAACAAAATCTCCGGGTACAACGGCAATGTTTCGATTACAGTTAAGGTCAAGGACACAAAGCTTGTGTCAAAGATCGTCGGAGTTGTAACCGCAGCCGGCGCGAATCAAGTAAATGGGGTGCGGTTTGAGATAGACAATCCTGACAAACTAAGGGAAGAAGCGCGCAATAAGGCTATTCAAAACGCAAAGGATCAGGCGCAGAAACTCGCAAAAACCTTAGGAATTCGTCTTGGCCGCATTGTAAATATCATAGAATCGCCTGTTGGCGGAGGTCCGATACCCTACCAAAAGGACATGATGGCAGAAGGAGCTATGGGACTGGGCGGAGCTCCCCAGATTCAACCCGGTACACAGACCGTAAGCTCCACAGTCACCCTCTACTTCGAGAAGAAATAGACTGCTACAACAATCTTCTTGACAAATAATCGGCAGATGCTATAGTACCTATAGTAATACATATGGGAGTTGAAAGAATATTACATCCGTCATTTCCAAAAGAAGCCGCCGAGCCATATTTAGAGCTTGACCTTCGGGGATACTGGGTATTTTTAGGGTATCTTAATCAAAAATATATCGAGGACACACGCGAATTACTAGCATCCTCACCTCTTGGCCCGGATCAGTGCTTGGTTTTACTGGGGAGCGATGGTAAAAGGGAGAGGCATGCGCAATCAAAGACAGACATTGCAATTGTTCAAAGATCCAGTCCGGGAAATCTTAGTTCGCAAGGGTTTATGGACAGCTTCGACAGAACTCATATAAAAAACTTTACCGAAGTTTTTGATCTGCAGCTTTTTGAGGAACCGGAAGTAAAAACAGTTGGCGATCCAACCTTGATGGTGTCAGATGCTTATCCGTACGTTTTTGCGGGAGAAAAAAGAAGAATATATCCGGACAGAATGTTAAATACCGTATATTTGCTAGGGAATCAGGATGTCTACACGGAGGCGAGACGACAGGTACTAAGAGAGATGACAGATAATGACAAAAGATCGGGCGTAATAAGGAGAGAGTTGGTAAAACAATTAAAGTCGTATAGAAAATGCATGGAAACAGGGTTGTATAGAGATAGGCCGACGTTTACGCAGGATCCACCATTTCAGTATTACGATGAGGATCCTGAGATCTATTCAACTGGTTTTAAAATCGGCTTCTTAAGAACAATGCAGAGATTCTTAGATATCGCAGTTGTCGTAGGAATTCAGCAAGGATTTTTCTCTATCGACGAAGCAGTTGTAAATCTTCCTACCACATCTCCTGACAGAATAACCTATCTTTGTGGAAAAGGTTTATTTAACGGAGCAAAGAGGTGTGAGGGAGCTGTAGATTCATATTTATGGTTTTTGCAGCAGTACCATTTCGCACAAGAACTTTATAAGAGAACTAGACATAAGGTAAAACTTGAGTTCGACGCCGGCGAGTTTCAAACGCAAATGACGGTAATGGAGGAATTTACCAGAAAAGGCTACCTAAGTCCAAAAAGAAACTTTCTATCTCAATAGTCGTTGATTTATTTCTTTACTACGGTTCCGGTCGGAGTGTCCTCGACTTTGTACCCCTGATCCTGAATCTCTTTTCGTAATTTATCTGAAAGTTCGAAATCTTTTTGTTTGCGGGCTTCATTTATCTTTTTTTGAAGATCAAAAATATGAGGAGGAAGCTCTTCTGTTTTCACTTCAGAAAGACCTAGCCCTAGGACCTGATCGAAGTCGTAGAGCAGGTCAAGCTTATCGGTTGAGGGGATATTGGATTTCAACACCTCCCAGACTACTGCAAGAGCCTGAGGAGTCTGAAGATCATTCGACAGGGCTTCATAAAACTTATTTTTATACTCGTCGTTTTTTGCAAGTTTCTCTTCTGACAGACTTGTCCGGTCCTGTTGATTTTTTAATGCGATTACCTGGTCTCTTAGATTTTTAAGCGCAAGATTCGCAGCCTGTGCAGACTCCCATGTGAAATTCATCTGTTTGCGGTAATGGGTCTGAAGATACAAAAGACGCAATGCCAAAGGATTAATCCCCTTTTTTTGAATGTCCTCCAGCGTATAAAAATTATTGAGCGATTTGCTCATTTTTTTCCCGTCAACAAGTAGAAAATCATTATGGAACCAATAGTGTACAAAGGTTTTCCCTGTTGCCGCCTCTGACTGGGCGATCTCATTTTCATGATGTACTGGTAGATGATCTATCCCACCGGCATGGATGTCAATCGTTTCTCCCAGATACTTCATACTCATCGCAGAACATTCGATATGCCATCCGGGAAATCCCTCACCCCATGGGGAATCCCAGGACATTGCATGATCGGCAAACCTTCCCTGTTTTTTAAACCAAAGAGCAAAATCAGCCGGATGTTTTTTTTCTGAATCTATATGAATTTCATCGCGGGATTTTTGAATCTTGTCATCGAGCTTCTGTCCAGAGAGTTTGCCGTACGAAGAAAATTTAGTCGTATCAAAATAAACAGCCTCTTTTGTAACATAGGCGAAGCCCTTCTCCTCAAGTTTTTTGACAAGCGTAATCATATCTTCTATATGATCCGTTGCTTTGATAAACGTAGTGGGCAGAAGAATATTAAGAGCTTTAATGCTTTTTTCGAAAAAGTCGGTATAAAACTTTGCTACCTCCCAGACGGTTTGTTTTGTTCCTTTTGCTTTTTTTTCGAGCTTATCTTCTCCCGAATCATCATCCCCAGTAAGATGTCCGACGTCGGTTATATTCATAACATAATTCAGATCAAATCCTACGGACGAAAGGGTTCTTCTAAGGACATCATCATTAGTATATGTTCTCAGATGTCCGATATGAGTGTAATCATAGACAGTAGGGCCGCATGCATAAAAGGAAACCTTAGGAGGAGCAAGAGGTTTAAATTCCTCTATCTTTCTTGAAAGAGAGTTGTAAAGCTTCATATCTGCATTGTACAAAAATGATATGTCGGGGTGGGGGGAATTGAACCCCCTGCCTCACGGTCCCGAACCGTGCATTCTTCCGATGAACTACACCCCGTATGATCAGCCCTGTCCGCTTGAGGGTCTGTATTCTGCGTGTTGTTCCTGCGCTTTTTTCTTTGGTGAAAAAATATTTCTTCTCTGTTTGCCTTTTGGAGGAGCTTGCTCACGTTTCTTTTTTTCCTCTTCTTGCTCTTTCCTCTTTTTTTGCTCCTCCTCCTCCTCATCCAGCTGTTTCTGCTCACTCTCTTTCTTTTTTGTTGCTTCGAACGTTTCCTTCTCCCCTTCTTTTACCAGTTTAAAAAGACGAGTGCGAAGTTCCTCTGCCTTTTGTTCATCCTGCTTTTTATAATTTTTTTCAAAACTCCCAAGATCGATCGGCGTATGATTTTTTCCTTTTTGTTCAAGTTGTTCCTTAACTTTTTCAGCAGTTTGTTGATTTACTCCCCCGTTTTCATTAAGCGAAGTTATGGGATCAAAGGTGTCGCGTACAGAAGCACCGGTCTTTTTTACGGTCGATACCGCGGTATCGGACAGCTGTTCAAAGGTGTCGCTTAAAAACGTCTTCTTTTTATTTTTTTTCATAGTCCAAGCGATGCTTTTGCTTTTTCAGACATTTTTTCAAATGACCACGGCGGGTCAAAGGTAAGCTGCGTTTTAACTTCAGTTACTCCAATCTTTCCTAGTTTATTTTTCATATCTCTTTCTATCATGGGAAAGAGCGGGCAGCCAAGAGTAGTTAGAGTCATCTTGATATGAACTTTCTTCTGATCCTTGATTTTTACATCATAGACAAGACCAAGATCCATGATGGATATATGCATTTCCGGATCAAAAACCTCAAAAAGGACTTTTCTGACGGCTTTTTCCGTAATTTTTGCCATACATATAGTATACCAATATAAAACCTTGCCTTTACATAATCCGAAGCAGGCTCTAAACTTATACTATGAGTATAAACAGGCTTCGATTTGTTCCTTTGGGTGGAGTTACCGGCGTCACCAAGAACATGTATCTCTACGAGCTTTACGAAGACCAGAAACTCATAGACATTCTAATACTTGACTGTGGAATAGGATTTCCCCATGATACTGCTCTGGGAGTGGACTTGGTTATCCCGGACATATCTTACCTGGCTGATAAAAAAGATAAAATAAGAGGAATATTATTAAGTCACGGCCACGAAGACCACATCTCTGCATTACCCTATCACTACGATGACCTTGGCAGACCTCCTATCTTTGCAAGCAACCTGACATCTGCTTTTGTAAAAAATAAATTTGCAGAAGTTAAAAAGACGGTAGAAGTAAACAAGGCAGATTATACAAAGGAGTATCAGATAGGTAATTTCAAGGTTGAGTTTATTCATCTCACCCATTCGATACCCGACACCACCCATATTTTCATAAAGACACCTGTAGGAAATATTTATCATGGAGCCGACTATAAGTTTGATCTAACTCCTCCGTATGAGGCGCCGCCGGATTTTCAAAAAATCTTAAGACTTTCGAGCGAAGGAGTCCTGTGTCTTTTGTCCGACTGTCTGGGTGTTGACCGTGAGGGCAGTACTCTTTCGGAGCGGGTCGTCGGACAGACATTCGAAGACATAATGCGAAAGACCAAAGGAAAGTTTATCATGAGTACTTTTTCCTCAAACATCTCACGAATCCGCCAGTGTGTGGAAGCAGCAATAAAGTTCAATAGAAAAATTGTATTTATGGGGAGATCAATGAGGGAAAACACAAAGATCGCCCAGCAGATCGGATATCTGCCTATCCCTCCAAGTCTTTTTGCCAAGGAGGAGCAGGTTATGAGGCTTCCCCCAAACAAGGTTTGTCTCATCGTAGCAGGATCTCAAGGTCAGTACAACTCTGCTTTGGCGAAGTTAGCCAATAATCAAAATAAGTTTATCAAGCTTCAGCAGGGAGACAAGATCGTATTTTCCTCAGACCCTATTCCCGGTAATGAGGGTGAAGTGTACGCGCTCATCGAAGATATTATCAAAAAAGGCGCCGAGGTGGTCTATTCCCAAACTCAGGGAGATTTACACGCCTCGGGACATGGAAACAAAGAAGATTTGAAACTGTTGGTTCGTTTTACTAATCCTAAGTACTTCATTCCTATTGGCGGAACAATACGTCATCAACAAGGATATCAGCAGATGGCTATAGATCTTGGATTTCAAAAAGAATCAGTCTTTCTTTTGGAGGAGGGAGAAACGATCGTCTTTGAAAAAGGCACTGCGAGAAAAGGAATAACAGTAGAAACAAAAGACGTCTACGTTGATGCCTATGGAGTCGGCGATGTAGGAAGCGTGGTGCTCCGCGACAGAAGATCTCTTTCAACCGAAGGAATTGTTTTTGTTGCAATAGTTATCGATAAAAATATGCAGATGATCATGCCACCTAAATTTGCCACACGGGGTTTTGTGTTTGAGAAAGGAGAAGCAGAGCTTTTTAAGGGCGCAGATGTGATCGTTTCCTCGGTTTTAAAACCGAAATCAGGTAAAATTGTTACGCTTAATAATTTAAAAAAAGAGATCACTGACAATCTTGAGCAGTTTTTTTTCAGTGAAAAAGGCCGCAGGCCCCTTATTGTAGTCGAAGCATTACAGCTATGAGTTCGTTACCCAATAATTTAAAGCAGATCGCCTTCTTCTTGCAACGTCTTCCCGGAATCGGCGAAAAGACCGCGAACCGTCTAGCCTTTTATTTCCTCCGGATTCCTCAGGCCGATCTTCAAGATTTTTCCGACAATATCCAAGACCTTAAGGAAAAAACAAAGATGTGCAGAATCTGCCTTAATCTTACCGAAGATGAGATCTGCGCAATCTGTGAGAACGCAAACCGTGAAAAACATACTATTACCGTAGTTGAGGATGTGCTAGACCTTCTGTCTTTTGAGATAGGAAATATATACGACGGCGTCTATCACGTGCTACACGGAAAGATTGATCCTCTAAATCACGTAGGACCCGAAGATATCAAAGTGGAAGAATTATTAAAACGGCTTGGAAACGGATCGAAGATTAGAGAGGTCATCCTTGCTACAAATCTTGATATGGAAGGCGAAGCTACTGCAATGTATATTAAAAACAGACTGGAAGAACTGCAAAAAAAGTCTAAGAAGAATTTCAAGATAACGAGATTAGCTTACGGTTTACCTATGGGAGCAAATCTTGAGTACGCCGACTATATGACACTCAAAAAAGCAATCGAAGGCAGAAACAAATATTGATTTCTACTTCACCCTTCCAAGCTCTTCAGCGATCAAAGGGGCGATCGACACCACCTTAAGTTTTTTAAATCTTCTTGAAGGAAGCGGGTCAATGGTATCGGTTGTGAAAAATGCACTCAAAGATGAGTTTTGAATCCGTTTCGGAGCTTTTTCCGAAAAGTCAGGGTGGACTATAGCAGCTATCACATTTTTCGCTCCTTTTCTAAGACAGAGTTTTGCTGCATTTAGAAGTGTTCCTCCGGAGGTGACGATATCATCAACCAGTATCACGGTCTTCCCTTTTACCTCTCCGTACATATCGACGATTTTGCTTTGATGGATAAGATTTAGGTCTCTTTTTTTCTCGACAATCACCAGAGGAAAATCTTCATCATCAAAAAATGCTTTTCCAAAAAGTCTGCCTCTTTCCACTCCTCCTTGATCCGGAGATGCAATAGCCACGTGTTCTTTTGAGGTCTTTCCTTCTCCAAGATGGTTTCGGATGCTTTCTGCAAGAAGGGGGAGGGCCGAAAGATTCTTAAACGGAATCGTAAAGACTCCGGCTGTAGCCTCATCGTGAAGATCGAAGGTGAAAACTTCATCGAACCCGGCGGTCTCCAAAAAGCGAACAACTAAATTTACCGATACTGCCTCCCCGGGTCTGTGCTGAATATTCTGTCTTGCGTAACCGAAATATGGTATAACACCGACTATTTTTTTGGCATTTCCGCGTTTCAGGGCATCGCAGGTAAAAAAAAGCTCCATCAGACTTGAGTTTGTAGGGTTAGATGTAGTCTGGATTATTGCAACAGTTTTATTCTGAAGATCACCGAGGACTCTAACGCGCACTTCTGAATTGTCAAAGACTTTGATCTCGGATCTTCCCAGACGTGTTTCAAGAAGTTTTGCGACCTTTTTCGCCAAGAGGGTGCTGCTGGTTCCACCGTAGAGCGTGATCATTGATGTGATTCGATCCTATTGCTGTTCCCGCGACATTTCTATCAATTTGCGCGCAGCCATTTCCTGTGTCTGTTTAACAGCTTCATTAATAGCTTCTGTGATGCGGGGCTCGACTATATCGTCTACCGTGATCTCCTTGATTTTCTGATCTCCCTGGACGACCACTCTAATACCATCCTTTTCGATCACCACTTCCTCTTTTTGAAGTTCCTTCTGCATCCTCTGGAGTTTTTGAATATCTCCGAAGCTCTTAAATGGATTAAACATATTATCTTAAGTTTTAATTTTACCAGTATTATAGAAATCAACAACCGCAATCTCAAGAGGGATTGTTTCTACCGGTGTATTCTTAAGATTGTTGTAGGCTTCCTGAAATAGTTTGATCAAACGGGATAATTCAACCATGGAAAAGGTCACAGGAAGAGGTTCTTCGTCTTCCTTCATAATGCCGTTTTTTGCAAGAAGCAGTACCCGAAGCTCTTCCAGTATCTGCTCTATGAGATATTTCACATTTCCTCCTGCTTTTGAAAATTCATCAATCCACAGCAACGATTCCTTTAAACTTTTTTTATCAACAACCTCAAGCAGCTGTTCTTTCCCCAGAATGCCAAGATATGTTTTTCCTTCGGAGACCGTAAGTTTTTTTTGAATTGCAAGTTCTTCCAAAAGTTTAGCCGCATCTCGGAACGAATCCTCGGAATGGCTGGCTATAAGATCAAGTAGCTTCGGCTCAACTGTAAGTTTCTCTGCAGAAGAGACGCGTTTGAGCATCTTTACGATATCGGGTTTCTTTGCTTTTCTAAAATTTATTATTACGCAGCGGGATTGTATAGTCAGGGGGAGTTTCTCCTGGTTCGTAGTAGCAAGTACAAATACAACCGTGGACGGAGGCTCTTCGAGAGTTTTTAGAAGCGCATTAAAGGCGTCGTTTGTAATCATATGCGCCTCATCGATAATAAAGACTCGATATCGCCCATACATAGGTAAAAGCGAGGCCTCTTTTATAAGAGAGCGCACGTCATCAATTCCTCTATGGGATGCCGCATCCATCTCAACGACATCAGAAGATGCACCTTTGTCGATACTGAGGCAGTTTTTACAGGTATTACAAGGTTCTATGGAGGACCCTTTTTTTGCAAAAAGATTTTCCAGACAGTTTATAGATTTGGCGAGAATTCTGGCAGTTGAGGTTTTTCCGGTCCCTTTTTGGCCCACCAGAAGAAGAGCGTGAGGAATCTGTTTTGATTGAAGTATTCCCTCAATTGTTTTTTGTGCGGGAGAGTTATCGATCTCCTCTATTTTTCTGGGACGGTAAGTAAGGTAAAACATGAGGGGATTACTTCATCAAATTGCTGATACCATGTTCGATCAACTGTAAGATTGTAACATCAACCTTCTTATTTTTCTGGGCAGCAAGCAAAATTGCCTGAGGATAGCAGATGAATATTTCTCCAAGAAGTCTTTCTCCCTCCACCTGTTCTTTATACGGAAAAGCTAAAACAGGTAGCGCAACATCCTCATTTTTATAGGAACTACTTATCTCTTTCATCTTTTTTTTACCTACAAAGATGATATTTAAGGATTGATTTGGATTTATGCCTTTTGCCAGGAGTAGATTTGTTACGGAGGTCCTAAGATGTTTTCTGTTCAACTTATATCGCGAAGTAGAAACGATCTGGATCATGCCCGAGAACGAGAATAAACTTTATGCCTTCTTTGTAACCGTTCTTTTTCTTTCTCTTTTCTCATTAAGGAAGGTTTCTTGTAAAAAAGCTTCTTTCGAACCTCGTCGACTATGTTTTCTTCCACAAACATCCTACTGAATTTTCTCAAGATGCTGTCTTTTGTATCTCCTTGTCTTTTAGTTATTACAACCATTGAAACGCCCCCTTTCGAACAGTAAATAATTTTGTAACGAACTGTGTATTGAAGGTGTGTTGATTACCCGCAAAGCTCGCATTTCGTTAACCGGGTATCTATATTCTAGGCTAAAGGACGCAGTATTTCAATGACTCTTTTTAGATCAAGCGATGATGCTTTTGCATCCGGACTTTTTGAAGAACCGTTTAGAAGCATATGCTTGCCGGAATGGAGAAACCATGTAGCCTTGGAGTCCAATGACAGTATCTTTTTGTGAATGGGAGTAAGATCGATATCTTTATCAGGAAGAGTCTTGATTCTAATGAAACCTGTTTTTGGATTTTTTTTCACAACTACCTTAAATCCTCTTTTGAGCGCAAGTTTCATGGTTTCTTCGTTCTGGGTTTCCATGGCTAAAGCCCTTCCAAAGCGTGATTCAAAGATAAATCCTGCTTTAATCTCTTCTTCGGCATTAAGCTTTTTTTTGAAAAGCTCAAGTACCCCGTCAAGCACCGGAAAAATCCGGTTCATTATATTTTCGTCTTTCTCACCTATTGACTTCAATCCTTCTATCAATCTATATAAGGAGAAGTCATAGAGATCAGAGTCCGGATTTGGAAAATGAACTTCACCAAAATGGTCGATCATCGTCGTAAAATCAGCAATACGCGCAAGTCCCTCTTCATCTGTTTTCTTAATGTGCTTGTGCTTGACGAGATAATCAAAAACTACTTTTGCAGCACAAAGCTTATCGCTTGAAAACTGGTGATGGTCAAATTTTCCCCGGCCTGTATCTACGTGGATGATATCAGGATCAGCATCCGGCTCCATATCATTGAGCGTCTTGCCTGCGGATACAAAATTAAAAGCAGCGTCTTTCCACCCGGGAAGAAAACGGACTATAAGCCAGGCGCTTGTTACGGCATCAAGATCGGTTGAGATATGAGAGACTACGGTCTTCATACATGGACTTTCTTAAGAACTTCTTCTACAGTGAGCAACTCTGTCTTATCGTTTTCGCGTCTTTTATACTCGACCTTTTCACCGGATTTCTTCGAGACAACAAGCCGGACAGGAATCCCAATTAGGTCGGAGTCTGCAAATTTTTCGCCAGCAGATACATCAAGCCGGTCATCATAGAGTACCGAGACCCCAGAAGCAGTAAGCTTTTCATAGACTTTTTCAGCTTTGCTTAATACCGATTTATCATCCGCCCCCAGTACAACAAGATGAGTCCGGTATGGCGATAATTCATCCGGCCAGATAATACCCTTGTCGTCATTAAATTTTTCAACTATTACTCCCATGACTCTTGATATACCCAGGCCATAGCATCCCATAATCGGATGCTTCCGACTTCCGTCGGATGCAGTAAAGGTAATATCAAAGTCCTTGGTATACTTTTGTCCCAGATCAAAGACATTGCCCACTTCTGAAGCCTTGGCTTGCTCAAGTCCTTTCTTTTTGCACGAAGGACATATACTCCCCTCTTTTACTTTTGCAATCTCTTTGTTTACACAAAAGTCGCAGGAATCGCAGTATAAGATTTCATCTTCTCCGGCTTCGGTCAGAACCATAAACTCATAAGAAATTTTTTCAGAAAAGCTTCCGCCTGATGCTTCGGTTGCTTTTGCGGTCAGTCCTAATCGTTTGAAGATTTTTAAATAAGTTTTCTTACAGGTCTCGTAAAACGCATGAAAATCTTCTTGAGACTCATGAAAACTATAAAGATCCTTCATGAAAAACTCGCGTCCCCGCAAGATCCCCGACTTTGCGCGCAGTTCATCACGGTATTTCCAGTGAATCTGGTAGATCTGAAGAGGAAGGTCTTTATAGGTATTGACTCTGCTTTTAATAAGCGGAGTTACGACTTCTTCTTCGCTTTGTCCCAGAGCATACTCCTTGCCGGTTCTTGATTTCAGTTTAAACAGGACGTCTATAGTACTCCAGCCTTTGGTTTGCTCCCAGTTTTGTTTAGGGTGCAAGATAGGCATTAGTATCTCCTGACCGCCTATTTGGTTCATCTCTTCCCTTACGATCTGTTCAATATTACGAAGTACCTGTAGACCCAGAGGAAGATAGGTATATACCCCGGCCATAAGCTGCTCCACATAACCGGCCTGTGTTAAAAGCTTGTGGTTAATGGTTGCAGCGTCTTTTGGTGGTTGGCGTAGTGTTTTAGTGAATAGTTTCGAATAACGCATAGTGTTTATAAGTCGTCTAACGATTATAGCACAGGTCTTATTTGGGGAGTATATCTTTGCCGTTCTTGTATCCGAGCTTATCAAGGACGATCCCGACGGTCTCCAAAGGGCCTGAAGAGTAGGTGTCTATCGTGACGTCATAGAAGCCTGATTCAGGACTCCAAAAGTTATGCTTACCATAGAGCTCCTGCCATTTAACAAGATTTTCTTCTTCCCGCTGCTTCATCCAATCCTTTGCTTTTTCGATAGTGATATTGTCTCTATTAGCCACCCTGTCAATTCTGACGGCATCATCACTACAGTAAAGGAGTATCTTTAAAACACCCGGGATCCCTTTAGCCATGAAACCGGCAAGCCAGGCTTCATAGATGATATTCTTTTCGGTTGCAAGAACTTTTTTGGTCATCTTATCCATCTCCCGCTCATGATCATCCGGTCTGTTTGCCGCCCCGCGTTGATTTTCATGCGACTTATGTTTTCTATCATAATCTCTTTGTATGTCTCCAACATTTATATACTTCCATCCGAGGACATCCTTAAGATTTTTAGCAAGCGTGGAGGTGCCGACAGCTACCTTCCCCGATACGGTAATAGCATGGTATTCGTTGTTCTGTGTCATGATTATTTGGTCAATCTCAGAATGTCATAAATTGAGATTACAAAAGCAAGCGCTAAAAGAATGACGATACCAAAAAGATTAACATACCGTTCAACCGTTTTGTTAACTCTTTTTTTTGTAGCCCATTCGTATAAAACGAAGGTAAGTCTTCCACCGTCAAG
>JANWJL010000033.1 GCA_025451885.1 Candidatus Microgenomates bacterium | reverse complement strand
TTATAAGACCCTCGTAGTGAAACATCGACTCGTCATTGAATATGCCTTTGATGAACAGATTGGATTTTGAATCAGGTGCTATATGGTGTTGTTTAGTACGTATGATAAAGTTGTCATCGTTTTTTCCATCATACAAACCGTAGATATCAAGATCCACCTTGCTTGCTTTAAGTTCGAAGTTCAGATCACCAGAAAGGTTTTTAAAAAATACGATGTACTTCCCGGGTTTTTTAAAGGTCAGAGTATTATTCTTTTTGTTTGTTAAATGAATGAAAGTTGCACTCATGATGTTATTCGAATATTCTCGACGCGCTTCGCTTGCTCGAATAATATTCTTCGAGCGTAGTCGAGAAGCTTGTACTGCTTATCCAACGCTTCCGATCATCTCAAGGTTGATTAGTCTGTTTAATTCCACAGAGTATTCAAGTGGTATCTCTTTGGTAATCGGCTCTATAAATCCGTTGACCAAAAGTCCCTCTGCATCTGCACGTGAAAGTCCTCGGGATGTAAGGTAGAAAAGTTTTTCCTCGCCAAGTTTTTCCACAGTTGCCTCATGCTGTATCGAGGTATCGCTTTGCTTAATCTTCATGTAAGGATAGGTGTCTGAGCGTGACTCCTCATCAAGAATAAGAGCGTCACAGGAAACGTATACATTTGATTTTTTTGCTTTTGGATGGACGTAGACAAGTCCGCGGTAAGAGGTCCTTCCGCCTTCTTTAGATATGGACTTTGAGACGATTCTTGAAGAGGTATTGGGTGCCATGTGAAGCATCTTTGCTCCGGCATCCTGATGCTGGTCTTTGCCTGCAAACGCAATCGACAGAACTTCGCCCCTTGCTCCTTTTCCTGTAAGATAAACGCTGGGATACTTCATTGTAACTCCGGATCCCAGATTGCAGTCAATCCATTCCATAACTGCGTTGTCTTCGGCTTTTGCGCGCTTTGTTACTAAATTGTAAATATTCTTGCTCCAGTTTTGAACCGTGGTGTAGCGGACGCGTGCTCCTTTTTTCACAAAAATTTCTACGACAGCTGAATGCAAAGATTGAGTTGTATAGATCGGGGCAGTGCATCCTTCGATGTAATGTACGTAACTTCCCTCTTCTGCAATAATTAAGGTCCTCTCAAACTGTCCGAAGCGCTCTGCATTGATCCGGAAGTATGCCTGAAGCGGAAGATTCACGTGAACACCTTTAGGAACGTATACGAATGAACCACCTGACCAGACTGCGGAGTTGAGAGCAGCGAATTTATTATCATGGGCGGGGATTAAGGTCCCGAAGTATTCTTTTACCAACTCCGGATATTTTTTAAGACCGGTATCCATATCACAGAAAATTACTCCCTGCTTGTCAAGTTCTTTATTGATGCTTTCGTAGACCACCTCAGATTCGTACTGAGCGCTCACTCCTGCAAGAAATTTTTTCTCTGCTTCAGGTACTCCGATTTTGTCGTAGGTAGTTTTGATTTCTTCGGGAAGATCTTCCCACGAATTTACCTGAGCCTCCGTAGGTCTTATAAAGTAAAAGATGTCGTCAAAGTTTATCTTTGAAAGATCCGCTCCCCACTCCGGCATCTTTTTTTCCTTGAAGATTTTGTACGCCCTTAGCCGGAATTCTTTCATCCACTTCGGCTCATCCTTCATGTCCGAAATCATCGCGACTATATCTTCTGAGATTCCTTTTTTTGCTTTAAAGACATTCTTCTCCGGCATTGAAAAGCCAAAGCGGTACTCGAAATCTAGATTTGTCGGTGCTACTTGTCCTGCCATATTATGAAACTAATTTTAAATATCCTTTTTTTTCGATCTGAGAAGCCAGCTTCTTGTCTCCCACCTTCTTCAGATCTCCATCTATAAGTATAAGTACTTTGTCAGGCTTAAGATACTTCAAAATCCGGTTGTAGTGGGTGATCAGGATATAGGTTTTATTTTTCTTATGCTTTCTTAAAAAGGTCGCGATTGCACGAAGAGCATCGACATCAACACCGGTATCGATCTCATCAAAGATCATGATTTTTTTATCAAGGACCGCTGCCTGCAAGGTCTCAAGTTTTTTCTTCTCTCCACCTGAAGCACCTTCGTTTAATGACCTTGTCAGAAGCTCCTTTGAGATCTTAAGCTCGTCCGCGTATTTGTCGGTCTGTTGTCTGACCTCCAACGGATCGCGGTTGGGAGACGCAAGTCTCAAGAGTTCCCGTACCGTAACTCCTGATAATGACAGTGGTGACTGGAATGATAAAAAGATTCCTTTTCCTGATCTTTTTTCAGGGGCGATATTATCAATACGCTTTTTATCAAGAGAGATCCTGCTTTTTGTGGAGATTTTGTATGATGGGTGCCCCATGATTGAATAAGCAAGTGAAGATTTCCCCGAACCGTTGGGGCCCATGATCACATATATTTTCCCCGGTTTAAATGAGTAGCTGAAGTTTTTTATTATTTTTCTTTTCTCTACAGTAACGCTGAGGTTTTTAAGATCAAGCATAATATTCGTCAATCGGAGACCCTATTGTAAAAAATTATAAGGATATTATCAAACTCTAAACACCTTCTTGAAAAAATATCTCTATCTGATATACTATAAGGCATTCCCAATTTATGCCGATAGAAAGACCTGTTTTCACATCACACGCTAATTTTGCTGGTCCTTCTGAACGCCTCCCTCAAGACATACGTGATCTTCTTGGAGATGAGATCTCCTCCATCCTGGAAAATACAAGCTTTGCGCTTAGATCCGCAAGAGCCTTTATTACTCAACCTAATCCATTTGACATTCCGTCAGGAGGTCCAAGTGAACTTAAGCTCACTGCAGACGCAAAGCTTTTTGTACAACAGTGTCGAGGCATGACAGAGGCATCTTATGATCGTCCCATGGATGAAGGTCTTATCCGACCTGCTCGCGATATGGCTCCGCACCTCGCAGAACTCAATGGCGCTTTTATTGAAGTTCTCGATACCTCAAAAGCACTCGTGGTGGAGAAAATGAATGTCGTTTCGAAAAGAGTCGAAGACCATGAAGGAGAGATGGAACAACATGAAGCAAGTTCGGGCAAAATTGAAAGTTTGAGAGATAGATATGACTTTTTAACCAGACTCAAAGGTACCGTAGACCTTATGACGATTATTGCAGCGGGTATGCCAGGTGAATCAAATTTTGAAACTGTGATGGCAACATTGGTTGCTGAAGAAGAGTTGTTTTATATAGATGCGTTTGCTGCTGGATGTCGAAGAGAACCTGAACTTGCTCAAAAATATGATGCCCTTATAAACCAACACCAACCCATTAGGATACCCCGAAGATACAGGCAAAGAGATACTGAGTCTTTAGATATCCACGAACAAATTCTGGAAAGTGGAGAAAAGGACCGACAGGTTAAGAAAGCCCATAGAGGAGGCCCGGTCGTTGATGATCAACTTAAGGTCACTCAGCTTGATGCTGATTTCAGCGATACGAAAGTTACAGGAACTGCTATTTTCAAGGAGCTGATCTCAATGGGACGCAGGCTCACAGCTAGCTTTGCGATCTCGCAGGCTGATGCCCTTAAGGTGGCGTCTGTCAGAAACTCAGAAGTATTGAAGGCTGCTATCGCTGGAAATAGTGACGTTGAAGCTGCTTTTCTGACAGCTCTTGCAATGGAAGCTAATATTAGCGAGTTAGCAAGAGAATTGGAAACCACAAGCACGACTGGAGGATTGAAACCGAGAAAAGAGTTTAGGTTGACTATTAAGGGATTAAAAGAAACTCCTCTGGCTGATGAAATAAGACGTGAAGCAAAAAGAAAACCTGCGGTGGAACAAAAAAGTTACGATGATGTGGAGACCGACCCTCTTTTTAGAAAAGTAGTAAAGGTTGCAAAAGATACCCTAAGTGGTGGTGGAAGACTGGCATATGATAGAGCGAGAGAACTGGCTAAAAATCTACATGGAGTAAAGTTTGGTGAAAAAAGTCTTACTTCTCTTCAACCTGCCGAAAGTGGAATGATTGTTGCCATATTGGCTGATCAAATTGAATCTCTAGTTGGGGCAGTTGAGCGATGCAGGAGGTCTCGCAAATTAAATGGCTCGATTGACACATCAGATCCACAGGTCGCGAAGTTTAAACATGAAGATGCGGGACATTTTCTCATTATTGCTAATTTTGATCTTCTTGCAGCTGTGCAGGATCTTAGGGCTGTTTTTACTAACCCTAAAAAAGAAGAAAAACTTTTTAATATTTTGTCTGTAGTTGATAGAAATAAGATTAAAGAAACACTCAAAGCACTAGAGGACCGTCTTCTTGCAATAAAACAATCCGAAGTTTCTGCTTAATCATTCCAGTCTGAGACGGGGGACTCGGTCCAAAGTTTCAGGTTTTTTCACAAACTGTTTTTTTTCGAATTTATAGTGGGCGACGATTCCTATCATTGCTGCATTATCACCGGAAAGGTATTGATACGGTGGAAACAATACTTCGCCGTCATATTTTTTAACAAGGGCCCTCATGTAGTTCCTCAGATGTTTGTTGGCAACCACTCCTCCACCAACCAGCAATCTTTTTACTCCGGTTTTCTTGATTGCTTTTTCGGTCTTTATTAAAAGACTCTCAAAGACCGCTTCCTGGAATGATGAGGCGAGATGTTTGACCTGTTTGTTTATTTCCTTTTTTTCCATTTTTTGTAGTAAGTAATAAAGTGCAGTTTTCAGACCGGAAAACGAGAAGTCCAGATTATCTGATTTTTTCATAGGACGGGGAAGACCATGGCTGTCTTTATTTTTAACGCTTGATGCAAGCCTCTCGATAACAGGTCCACCTGGATATCCGAATCCCAGAAGTTTTGCCGCCTTATCCAATGCTTCGCCTGCTGCATCATCCAAGGTCTCTCCCAGAATTTCATAGGTCAGATGGTCTTTCAGATAAACTAACTCCGTGTGACCTCCTGAAACAATCAACGCGAGATAGGGAAATTCTATCTTCGTCTTTGGATTGCCGCTTCGGTTCTGAGCAAAACACGAATAGATATGTCCTTCCAGATGATTTACCCCGATAAGCGGTTTTTTATATTTTTTCGCAAGCTCCTTTGCCTTATCAATCCCCACCTCAAGTGCCACCGCCAGTCCCGGACCGTAAGTTACCGCTACCGCATCAACGGTCTTCATAGCAGCTTCCAAAGCAGTTTTGTTTTTTTTGATTTTTTTATGTGAAAGTAATTTTTCGCACGCCTCCTCTACGACCAGATCAATTCTTTCCTGATGAGCTCTTTTGGCAAGTGAGGGAACGATGCCGCCCCACTGCTTATGAAGTAATATCTGCGAGTACAAAGCGTTTGAGACAATATTTCTTCCTTCGGTTATTGCGACAGCTGTTTCATCTGCCGATGTATCTATCGAAAGTATCATAGCTCTATGGTGAACTTTCTACTCTTTTCGTCAACATGCTCTGCGGTTATCATGACGATCCGGGATTTATCCTGAAGAAGCGGCAGGACTTCACCGGCTCTTTCCCCCCATTCAAAACAAAGCAGGTTTGAAGATCTAAGATATTTTTCGATCCCAAGATATTTAAATTCTTCTGGATCCGAAATTGTATAAAGGTCAAAATGAATGAGGGACTTTAAACCGAATTTGTTGACTTTATATTCGTACTCGATGACATAGGTTGGTGAAATAATATTGGTGATTCCAAGATGCTCTCCTATTCCTTTTACAAAAACTGTCTTTCCCGCGCCCAAAGTTCCTTTAATGATAAGTGCCTTGGGCTTTGAATCTTTTTTAGAAAGAATCTGCTTTAAAAGATCTTGCGCGATTTTTTTGGTTTCTTTTTCTGAGTTTGACACGTGGACAGACTTATTCTTCAGTTCCATATCACCTTTCCGGAGTATTTTTATTTTCGGCTTTGTCATGTCGACAACGGTCGACGGCTTTCTTCTCGGCAAAGTCCCTGCATCAACTATAAGATCAATCAGAGCTTTCTTTTTTCCGGACAGGGAGTTTAATAATGCTTTAACTGAATGGTGCGGAGATCTTCCTGAAAGATTTGCGGAAGTAGCGGTGATTGGTTTTTTAAATTCTGCGACCAGATCGTTTATAAGCTGAAAATCAGGAATTCTTACTCCCAGGTTTCTATCCTCTGATTCAAGAAGTTTATTTACAGCATCTTTTGACGGAAGTATGATTGTGAACGGACCTGGAAACAGATCCTTCACTCTTTGAAGCATGTTTTTGTCCACAGAAACAGTTTTGTCTAAAAGACTCCAGTCCACGAAGACAGATATCGCTTTACCCTTCGGACGGCTTTTGAATTCAATCAGCTTCTCCACCGCCTTTTGATTTGCAGCATCCACCAGTAATCCATACACCGTATCCGAAGGAAATATCACCAGTCCTCCGGATTTAAGCGTCTCAATGGTCTTTGTTAGAATCTCTTTCTTCGAAGAAGATCGAGTAGATAATCTTTTCATCACGCCCTATAAGAGGTTATTTTAGCAAAAGTTTGGTAAAATAAGCTCTTATGCCCCCTCTCAAAAAAAACGGTAAGAACGGCCAGAAGAAAAAATTGACCGAGTTTAAGTTTAATGTCGACATACGTACGCTCTTTATTGTTGCTTTTGTGGCCCTCTTTCTTTTCTTTACATTTCAGTCCCTTTCAAAAGCTGCAAAACAGGTAATGCCTGAAAAATCAATCACCACAATCGTCAAGGAAGTAAAGCAGGGCAAGATCAAAAAGATCGAAATTATTGATAATAAGATTTTGGTTTATTACAGCGATGACAAACTGGCGATTGCTTATAAAGAAGCCAGCGAAAGTTTCCTGAAAACCCTTCGTGACAACAATGTAAATCTGGATAAGATAAATGTAACGATTAAAGACACCCAGGCGTCTGCGGGCCTTGTGAACTTTCTTGCAAATATTATCCCTACTATTCTAATGGTCGCGTTTTTCATATTCTTATTCCGGCAGGCAAGAGGAGCACAGGAATCTGTCTTTTCTTTTGGTCAATCAAGGGCAAAGAAATTTTCAAAAGAAAGTCCGAAGACTACCTTTTCGGATGTAGCCGGTGTGGACGAGGCGAAAAAAGAACTTGAAGAGGTCGTCGACTTTTTAAAGCACCCTGATAAATATAAAAAGCTCGGTGCGCGTACTCCAAAAGGGGTTATCTTAATAGGTCCTGCCGGTTGTGGTAAGACACTTCTTGCAAAAGCTGTAGCCGGTGAAGCAGGAGTTCCGTTCTTTTCGATTGCCGGATCGGAATTTATGGAAATGCTTGTTGGAATCGGCGCTGCTCGCGTACGGGATCTTTTTGCAACAGCCAAAAAAAGCCCTCCATCAATCATCTTTATTGACGAGGTGGATGCAATCGGCCGTGCACGTTCCGTAGGGGTCATGCCGTCACATGATGAACGCGAACAGACCTTAAATCAGATCCTGGTTGAGATGGACGGCTTTAACCCTACCGAACAGGTCGTAGTAATCGCCGCTACAAACCGTGGAGATCTTCTTGACCCGGCGCTCTTAAGACCCGGACGCTTTGACCGAAGAATACTGGTGGATTATCCGGATCTTGAAGGGAGAAAGGCAATCCTTAAGATTCACTCAAGAAATAAACCGTTTGTCGGAAATATTGACTGGGACAAGGTTGCAAAACGTACCGTTGGATTTTCAGGCGCTGATCTTGAAAATATGCTCAACGAAGCTGCGATTCAGGTCGCCAGAGAAGCTAGAGAAAAAATTACAGTACAGGATATCGAAGAAGCTGCAACCAAGGTTAAACTCGGACCTGAAAAGAAGAGGCTGCAGTCTTCACTTGATAAGAAACTTACTGCATACCATGAGGCCGGACATGCAGTGGTATCGCACTTCCTTCCCCATACCGATCCTGTGCATAGAATTTCTATCGTATCACGCGGCATGGCTCTGGGATTCACGCTTATTCCACCTGCTGCAGATAAACTTCATGAAACCAAGACCCATCTTTTGGAAAGAATCTCCGTAATGATGGGAGGACGGGCTGCTGAAGAAATCTTTTTCAATGAAGTTACTACGGGTGCAGCAAATGACTTTGATCAGGCCACAATGATCGCAAAAGCAATGGTAATCGAATACGGGATGAGCAACCTGGGACCGGTGAACTTCGGACCGAATATGGACGTCACCCAGATGGGCAGAGCATACTACAGTGAAAATGCAATATCACAGGAGATGATGGCGAAAATAGATCAAGAAGTAAAAAAAATTCTTACCGAAGGATACGATAAAGCCGTTTTGATCATAAAGAAAAATAAAAACATCCTGGAAGATGTGGCAAAAGAACTGGTCAAAAAAGAAAGTCTGGACCAGGATGAGTTTGAAAAAATCGTAGGTCTAAAGACTAAGAAATAAACACTTCAATGAAGACTCTTCTTGTGATTGATGGCAATGCCATTATGCACAGAGCATACCATGCACTTCCTCCTTTCAAAACGAGAAAAGGAGTTCCTACCAATGCTGTCTATGGCTTTTTTACTATGCTCTATAAGGCGATCCAGGATTTTAATCCACAGTACATCGCAGTAGCATTCGACACTCCTGCCAAAACATTCCGTCAAAAACTTCATAAGAAGTATCAAGCACAGCGCCCTGAGCTGTCCGATGATTTCAGACTTCAGATCCCGATCATTAAGGATCTTTTGAAACATGCCCATATCTACCAGGAGGAAAAAGCAGGTCTTGAGGCGGATGATGTCATAGGGACGATCGTAGTAACATCCAAACAAAAAGATCTTAAGGCGATCATACTCACCGGCGACAAGGACATTATGCAGCTGGTTGATAAGAATACCTATGTCGTAAGTCCGCAGCTCGGACTAAGCAATGTAAAGATCTACGATGAAAAAGAAGTGAAAGAAAAACTTCATGTAGAGCCCAAAAAAATTCCCGACTGGAAAGCGATAGCCGGAGATCCTTCTGATAATTATTCGGGCGCACGCGGGATCGGGCCGAAAACCGCTGCAAATCTTCTTAATGAATACGGAACTCTGGAAAATTTATATGCAAAACTAAAGACACTGAAAAACGAAAAGCTCAAACAAATCCTTACCGATCAAAAAGAAAACGTCTTGCTTGGAAAAAAACTTTCTTTGATCGTGACCGATGCGGATGTAGCCTTTACCCTTAAAAAATCTGAGTTTAACGGGTTCCCGCAAGAGCTTAAGGAGCAGCTCGGTAAGCTTGAGATGAGGTCTCTGATAGAGAGATTTTTTAATGTAAGGCCTCCTGCTAAACCCAAGAAAAAACAGGATAAAAAAAGTGACCAGATCAATCTTTTTTAAGATATGGATGAGAGAAAAATCGCTATCGTATACGACTGGGTTGACAAATGGGGCGGAGTTGAGAGGGTATTACTAACCCTTCACGATCTTTTTCCAAAAGCAGATTTCTTTACGTCTTACACCGATCTTAAAAAAGCCCAGTGGGCTACGGAGTTGAAGATAAATTCATCGTTTCTTCAATCATTTCCCGGCTTTATTAAGCACAGCAGAGTGCTTTCAACTCCTCTTTATCCCTATGCCTTTGAGTCCTTTGATTTTTCTTCATATGATGTCGTGATCTCTATATCTTCATCATTTGCCAAGGGAATCGTGACAACCAGTAAGACCAAACACGTCTCGTATATTCTTACCCCAAGCCGATTTCTATGGATCAGTCCTAAGGAGTACCTGACCAATGCGCTTCTTAAAAAAGCCTCCTTATCTTTTAAACGCTGGGATTTTGCAGCTGCACAACGGTCGGATATTGTCCTGTCCCTTTCCGAAACGACACGAAACCGTGTAAAAAAATATTATAAACGCGACTCAACAGTTATCTATCCTCCGTTTGATGCCGGATACTGGAAAAAAATAGGCGTCGGCGCAAAAAAAAACACTTCGAAAAAATTTTTCTTACTGGTCTCAAGACTTGAGCCGTATAAGCGCGTTGATCTGGCAATAGGAGCGTTCAACCAGCTCCATGACAGGTTGATCATAGTAGGCAGTGGATCCCAGGAGAGCCGATTAAGGCGCAAAGCGCACGAAAACATTGTCTTTATGTCTGGTCTGTCTGATAAAGAACTTGCCGGACTCTATATGAGTGCCGAGACACTGATCGTACCTCAGGAAGAAGACTTCGGCTACACCCCGCTTGAGGCTGTTTATCTCGGACTACCGGTGATCGCCTACAAAAAAGGCGGAGCAACAGAGACCATAAGAGACGGCAAAACCGGAATCTTCTTTGAAGATCAAACCCAAGAATCCTTGGTTGCGGCTGTTGAAAGATTTAAGAAAGTTTCTTACAATCTAAAGGACTCGGCTAAGAAATTCGGAAAAGAAAGCGTCGAAGCTTTCAGTCTGGAAAATTTTCGGCGTAGATTTTTAGAAGAGATAAAAAGCACGTATCAGTAATATTTTGCTTTTTTTGGTTTAAACTTTTAAGCTTAAGATATGAAGGCAGTAATTTTTGCAGGAGGAGTCGGCACGAGATTATGGCCGCTTTCACGGAAAAAATCTCCAAAGCAGTTTGAAAAACTCATCGAGCATAAATCCACCCTTCAGCTCACAGTCGAACGACTACAGCCGGAATTCAGACCCGAAGATATCTTTATATCCACCGGAAAAGCATATGGAGAAAAAATTCACGCACAGCTTCCCTCGCTCCCCAAAGAAAATATCATAACAGAGCCCCTAAAAAAAGATGTAGGTCCTGCGGTATCTTTGAGCATGTCATATCTGGCAAAAAGAATAGGTGAAAATGAGCCTGTTGTGATACTCTGGAGCGATCATCTGGTAAGAAGACCGGATATGTTTAAGAAAGTTCTTGCCACAGCCGAAAAGGTGGTAAAAGAAGACGGAGACAGAATAGTCTTCATAGGTCAAAAACCGCGGTTTGCCTCTGATAATCTGGGTTGGATACAGTATGGTCCTGTAAAACGCACTGATGATGATATAAATTTCTGCGAGTTTGAAGGTTTTAAGTATAAACCTGATAAAAAACTCGCCAGAGAATTCTTCGGCGACAATAAGCATTGTTGGAATCTCGGGTACTTCGTAACCACCCCTGCCTTTGTGCAAAACCTCTTCAAACAGTTTTCCCCGGAAATTCACAGTCTAACCCAAAAAATTATTGATGCTGAGGGAACCCCTGAATATGATCGGGTTTTGGATGAAGAGTATCAAAAAATGCCCTCTATAAATTTTGACAACGCAGTGCTTGAACAGATGGAAAAGAAGAATGCCTATGTGATCGTCGAAGACATCGGATGGAGTGACGTGGGGGCATGGGAAGCGCTTAAAGAGGCCCTTGAAGGCTCAAAAGATGATAATATTACACACGGCACGGTGTTTCTTGAGGATTCATCGGACAACCTTGTTTACAATTACGAAGACGGAAAGATGATCGTAGGCATAGACCTTAATGATTATCTTGTCGTAAATACCAAGGATGTATTACTCGTTGCAAAAAAAGGATCGGTCTCAAAGATAAAAAAAGTGGTGGAAGGTTTTGAAGGTACGGAAAACGAACATCTTATCTAAGTCATACATGGGTTCAATATTTACAGGAAAAACATACGAAAAATACCTTAAAAAAGTGGTGGATATTGTACTCGCGTTAGCGCTTCTGGCTTTGTTTTTTCCTATTTGCATAGTAGCTGCAATTGCGATAAAATTAAACTCTAAGGGACCGGTATTTGCAGACGTTCCACAGCGCGTCGGTCAGGACAAAAACAGCTTTAAGATGTTTAAGTTCAGATCGATGATAATCGACGCCCATCAGATGCTGCGGGCTGATCCACGTCTCAAGCGTCTCTATGAACAGTACAAACGGGGCAATTATAAATTACAAAAAGATCCGAGAATAACCAGTATCGGTAAATTTATCCGAAAACACTCAATCGACGAAATCCCTCAGTTATTAAATGTTTTGAAGGGAGATATGAGTATAGTCGGACCAAGAGCTTACTATAAAGATGAGCTTGAGGAGCAGCAGGAAATATATCCGGAAACAAAGCAGTACGTCAAAAGGGTTTTGTCCGTCAGACCAGGCATAACCGGCTTGTGGCAGGTCTCAGGAAGGTCTGAAATTAACTTTGACAAACGGATAGCTCTTGATGCACAATATGTAGATACAATATCGTTATGGAAAGATTTGGAAATAATCTTCAAAACGCCGTGGGTAATGATCACTGGCAAAGGCGCAGTCTAAGATCGCGTATCCGCACAACGGCGGCACCAATAGATATGAGAAGAGGATCTAAGAAAAAGAAAAATTCAGTTCTTATTGCGGTTTTAGTATTAATTGTCGCATATTTTTTTGTATATAAGCCCTTTAAGATTGTAGCGATACGGGGTAGAGCGCTTCAAAAATCCGCCCAACAGCTTAAAAAAGACTTTGCGAAAAACGATCTTGACCTGGTCAAAAAAGATCTTGATGATTTTTCTGTAAAGTACGATGCACTGCAAAGAGAGGCCAGACCGCTCTACCTTTTTGCATTTATCCCCTATGTCTCCGACATGAAGAACGGTCTTGAAGCAGGGGACTACATGATCGAAGGAGGCAAGGAATCCGTCACCGCTATATCCCCTTATGCAGACCTTATCGGATTCAAAAAAGGCGAGTCCTCTTTTGTTGAAAAATCAGCAGAAGACAGACTCCAGACCGCTGTATTAACCCTTGATAAGATCGTAAACCGCATCGACCCTATTTCTAAAAATCTTGAGCAGGCAGAGATACGGCTAAACAAAATCAATCCCAACCGGTATCCCAACTTATTTAAACTCCGTGATAAGGTATCCGGTTTTAAAAATTCTGCGCTTGGCATAACCACACTTTTTGTAGATGCAAAACCTCTTCTGAAACAGCTGCCGGATATCCTTGGAAAAGACAAACCCAAAACCTATCTCGTACTGTTCCAGAATGATAAAGAGCGAAGAGCCACAGGAGGATTTCTTACATCCTACGCCATATTCAGCATCGACAAGGGAAGGATAAAAAAAGAATCTTCTGACGACGTCTATCAGCTTGATAACTCCATCTCTTCTCATCCACGCGCCCCGCGTGAGATACTTACCTATCATAAAAATGTCTCCCAGCTGTTTATACGCGACAGCAATCTCTCCCCTGATTATGTAGAATCACTCAAGCTCTTCAACTCGCTTTATAATAAAAGCTCAAAAAAGGTTGATTACGACGGTATCATTTCCCTGGATTCTAAGGTGCTTGTCGACCTTCTTACGATCTTCGGCGACACAGAGGCAGGAGGTATCGTCTTTTCGGCAAAAGAAGACAAGCGATGTGACTGTCCTCAGGTTATCTACACATTGTTTGATATCGTTGACCGCCCGGTAAACTACGTCAAAGAAGACAGAAAGGGAATCTTGGGACAGCTCATGCAGGCGCTTCTTCTTAAGATCCTTGGATTCTCACCTTCCCGCTACTGGGGCCCGTTTATCGAAAACTCTATCCAAAATCTTGATACCAAGCACATTCTTGTCTACTTCCCTGATAAGGAGCTCCAGCAGGCTGTGGAAAAGATGAACTACGCAGGCAGAATCCGGCCGGCTGACAGCGATTATCTCCATGTAAATAATGTGAACTTTGCCGGTGCAAAATCAAATCTTTTTGCAAACGAGACCGTGGAATCGAAGACTGATTTTAAAGGAGGTAAGATCGAAAGAACCGTAACAGTCACCTACCGAAACCCCTACCCTCATTCTGACTGTAATCTTGAGCGGGGAGGCCTCTGTCTTAATGCGATCTTAAGAAACTGGGTGCGCGTATATGTCCCCAAAGGATCAAAACTGGCCTCATTTAGAGGATCGCAAAAGGAGGTCCAGACCTATGATGATCTGGGAAAAACAGTGTATGAAGGATTTATACAGCTAAGTCCTCTTGGCAAAGCCGAGATCACCGTCACCTACACTCTGCCTGAATCAATCTCACGAAACGACTACTCGCTTATGGTACAAAAACAACCAAGCGTAGACACCCTCACCCTAAAAGCTCTTATCGGAGGAAAAACCGTCTTCGATCAACCTCTTAAAAAAGATGTCGTCATAAGCGATAGATAATGCCAAAGCAAGTCAAGGTCGAGGCATTCGTCTTGAAAAAAAGAAGTCTGCCCACAAAGGATAACATCATTACCCTTCTTACTCTTGAACACGGAAAGCTTCCTGTCTTTGCAAAAGGCGTCAAAACCATCACCAGTAAGCGCCTCCCCCATCTTCAGACCGGAAATCTCATCAATGCCACGCTCTCAAAAAGCTCAGACCGATACTACCTGCAGGAAACATCTCTGACCAGTGCTTTTTCCGAGATTAAAAAGGACCCACACAAACTAAGCTTCATGTATTTTTTGTTTTTTGTGATTGACAGACTCTTCCCAGAAGGTCAAAAAGAAGAAAGACCGTATGCTGAGGTGAAAAAATTCATCATTAATCTTGCTAAAAAGAACAGTATTTCATCTATACACGATCTTGAGAGTGTTCTTAATAAAATCCTTGCATCTCTCGGATACCTTGATCAAAAAGAGGAGGACATCGACATAGAGCAGATAAAGGGCGTCGTAGAAGGACTCATCAACGAAAAACTACCCTTTTTTGTTATATAATTCTTCTATGGATAAAGTGGTCTCTCTGGCTAAAAGACGGGGTTTTATCTACCCTTCTTCTGAAATCTACGGCGGAATTGCAGGCTTCTGGGATTACGGCCCCTTAGGAACAGAACTAAAGAGAAATATCAAAAACGAATGGTGGAAGTCCATGGTGCAGAGACGTACTGATGTAGTCGGCCTTGACGCTTCAATCATCATGAATCCCCAGGTCTGGAAAGCATCAGGACATGTCGAATCCTTCTCTGACCCTTTGGTTGAGTGCAAGCTCTGCCACAAGAGGTTCCGCGCTGATAAAAAAGAAGAGGTAAAGGAACATGCAAAAAAAGAACACCCTGATGTAAAGGTGGAATGGACAGAACCCCGTGCCTTTAATCTTCTGGTTAAAACAGAGCTTGGTGTGGTTGAAGATAAAAAATTGGAGGCGTATCTGAGAGGTGAGATTACCCAGGGCGTCTTCGTAAACTTCAAAAATGTCCTGGATTCCAACCGCGTTAAGATTCCCTTTGGTATAGCCCAGATCGGAAAGGCC
The DNA here is from genome assembly GCA_025451885.1 of Candidatus Microgenomates bacterium. Lineage (GTDB taxonomy): Bacteria > Patescibacteriota > Microgenomatia > UBA1406 > GWC2-37-13 > 2-01-FULL-40-42. The sequence continues at coordinate 7,265 of JANWJL010000033.1, read as the reverse complement.
TTTAGAAATGAAATTACCCCCGGAAACTTTACCTACAGAAGCCGTGAGTTTGAACAGATGGAGCTTGAGTTTTTCATAGCTCCGGATGAGACCGAAGGTGTAAAGTGGTTTGAGTACTGGAAAAAGACCAGGCTAGACTGGTATCTTTCCTTAGGTATGAATAAAGTTCATCTTCGGTACCGCGACCATGCTGATGATGAAAAAGCCCATTATGCCAAGCATGCTACCGACATCGAGTACCATGCTCCGTTTGGGTGGAGCGAGTTTGAGGGAATTCATCATAGAGGAGACTGGGATCTTACCCGTCATAAGCTGTCATACAAGAACGATGAAGGCAAGGAGTTTGTACCCTGGGTTATAGAGACATCCGGAGGAGTCGACAGATCGACGCTTTTTTTCCTTTTGGATGCCTATTTTGAGGACGGAAAAAGAGTGGTACTCAAACTTCACCCAAAACTTGCACCATACAAGGCTGCTGTATTTCCACTTGTTGCCAACAAAGAAGAATTAGTTGATGTTGCGCGCAAAATCTACGATAATGTAAGGGAAGAGTACATGGTAGCGTGGGATGACCGCGGCAACATAGGAAAGCGGTATGCCTCTCAAGATGAGATAGGTACGCCGTCTTGTGTTACTGTAGATTATCAAACGCTTGATGACCAGACCGTGACAATCCGCGACCGGGATACCGCAGAGCAAAAAAGGATCCCGATCGACGGAGTGCTTAGTGAGATCAGGAATCAACAGTTATAAGTTATAAGCAATACAAGAACATGAAAGAGCTCTTAAAAGACAGGAAAAAGCTCGCGCTGATCATAGGCGGTGTTCTTTTGGTAGTAGGAATCGTTTTTTTCATTGTCTCAAATCAGGCTAAAAATAAAGAGGCCCTTGAAGCACTGCAAAACGAAGAGATCATACCTACCGTTGATGCATCCGTTATCGTAAAGCTGCGACCGGCTAAAAAGTCCGGAGAGGTTTTATTGACGGTTGAAAACGCACCAAAAGGAACAAAAGGAATCGACTATGAGCTGACCTATGACGCCATGAGCACAGAGGGTACCGGAGAAAAAGTACCACAAGGAGCTATCGGAAAATGCTACAACAAAGGTGGAAGTCAAAACTGGACCTGTAAGCAACAGGCTGAGTCCGGTGAGGCAATCACGCTGGGAACCTGTTCGTCAGGTACCTGTGTATACCACAAAGTAGTCGGCCCGATAAAAGTGACGCTTGGATTCGAAGGTTCGTACGGAAAAAGAATTTTCGAAAAAGAGTACGATCTGTAGTTAGCTTTTATTAAATTTTAGATAAGGAGGTGGAACGATGCCCATTATTAAATCTGCAAAAAAAAGATTAAGACAAGCTAAAAAAAGAGTTGTCAGGAATAAGAAATATGAACGTTCTTATAAGCAAGCAGTAAAGCTTCTGAAAAAAGGAGCGAAGAAGGACGTTCTTTCTAAGGTGTATAAAACGCTGGATAAGGCGGCGAAACGCGGCGTAATCCATAAAAAAAAGGCCAGCCGTTTGAAGGCAAAGGCTTTTCGCGCAGTACACGTTAGGACCAAGACTGTGAAATGAAATACAACATAAATCTTGTTGGTACCAAGCAGCCTAACCTCATTGACAAAACAGTCTATTTTCTGCTTCATTACATACGATACATCTTGGTATTCACGCAGTTTATCGTACTTGCGGTATTCTTCTTCCGCTTTACCGTGGACGAGAAGATCATCGATCTTAAGGACTCGATCGGCCAGAAAAAAGCCATCCTCGAGGTCGCACAGCCCATCTTGGCAGAGGCAAAAAGAATTAACGATAAGGCAGAGGAATCCCAGGTAATCGTGGATGATCAGGAAAAATTTTTGTCTTCTATAAAATATGTTCTCTCAATCTTTCCGGAAGCTCTACAGCTGGAACGCTTTGAGCTTGAAGAAGACAAACTTCTGCTCAGTGGAGTCGCTACGGATCCCAGACAGCTACAGCTCTTTTATGAACGCCTCCAAAAAGAAGGTCGATTCGGAGTGGTTGTATTGAGTAATGTAAAACGGCAGGAAACAGGTTATCAGTTCCTTCTGGAACTTGGCGAAGAAGTGAAAAAGCCGGTCAAGAAGAAGGTAAAATTAAAAAGCTGATATGGACAAGCAGACGCTCTTGAAGAAGCTCTTCAAGCAGATGAATACCAAGAGGGCAAAAGACTATACCTTCGCCTCACTGTTCTTCATCGTATTCTCTATCTTTGTCTTTTTTGCAATACGGCCTTCCCTTGTCACTGCCTTTACGCTTAAGAAGCAGGAGGAGGATCTAAGCAAGGTAGATGCTTCCTATGAAGCGGTGATTTCCAGAATCGTGACAATACAGTCCTCAATGGAGACCTATCGCGATGATCTTCACCTTTTTTCCGAGGCCGTTCCCAGCTCTCCCAATCTAAACCGGTTGATACGTGATATTGAGGACGCAGCTGCGACAAGTTCCGTAAGTATCGATAAATTCAGTGCAGGAGAGGTGAAGCTTGTCGATAAATCAGGCACCATGCTAAACTCCACGCCGTTTACAGTGGAGGCTACCGCTTCTTTTGAAAATTTATTACAATCAATTGAGGAGCTCTATAGCCAGCGGAGATTGAAAAGAATTAATAAATTTAGAATTTCCCGGTCAAAGGCAGATGCCTCTGACAGCGCCAGCCTGAAGTTTCAGGTAGAGGTCGAGGGATACTATCTATGAACAGAAAGGAGTTTTTATTGATATCTATCGGAGTTTTTCTAACCGTGGTGGCATGGCTTATCGCTGATGTGTATCATGTTAGTGCGGGTGAATACGGGAAGAGCGGCCTGAATCTTCCTTTGGTTAGCCAAACAGCAATAAATAAGGAAGTGATAGATTTACTAAAACAAAAGAAATATTAATATGGCATTCACGGATGTATATGCTCGGCAGGAGAGAAAGGTTCCAACATGGCTTTCTGCTATTATCATCGTTGTTATCGTCATCTTCGTCAGTTTTATCTTTTTCAGAAACGAACCTCCTCCCTCAAAAGCAACAAAAAAGGTAGTAAAACGGGTGGAGATCACCAATATATCATCTAGTCAGATGTCGGTATTCTGGCAGACAGAACAGCCAGAGCAGGGATGGATCGCATATGGCACCTCGGAGAACAATATCGATAAAATAGCTCTGGATGATAGGGATTTTCAAAGCACCAGAGAACCGCGCCGAATTCATTACGCGATCCTGCGAAGCCTAAATCCCTCCACCAAATACTACTTTAAGCTTGTCAATGAAAACGAGCTGATCTCCAATCCACAGGGGAGACCGTTCTCTTTTGTGACCCTCCCGAAATCCTCTCAGGTAAGCAACCTTAAGCCTGCTTATGGAAAGATAACCGACGCAAATGGAGCGCCTCTGGATAATGTAATCGTCATCCTTTCGGTAAAAGACGCCTATCTTTTATCCTCTCTTTCCAAATCATCGGGTGAGTGGCTTATTCCCCTTAATTACATTCTCAACAAAAAGACTTCGTCTTTCATGGCTCTTTCCAAAGACGAGAAAATTCAGCTGGATTTCTTTGGAGAAAACGGAAAGCATTCGCTTGTCCAGACATCGCTTTCAAATCTTAGTCCGGTCTCCCAGTCCATCATGCTTGGAAAAAACTACAATCTCAACCAATCCGAAAACGTGTTATCAGCAACCGATGATAAAAACGTTAAGGCAGAAATTCTTTATCCCAAAGAAAAAGCTGTTATTCCGGGTACGAGTCCCTTAATCCGGGGTACTGCCATGCCTAATACAAATGTCTCTATATCGATATCCAACAACGGCAAAAACGTAACCGCGAGTTCAAAGGTTGGAGGTAATGGTTCATGGAGCGTCAATCTTCCAAGTCCTCTGTCTATCGGCAATCATAGTATGACGGTGGAGACGACGGGAACTGACGGGAAGGAACAGACTCTGGCAAGAAACTTTTCAATCGCAAAAAGTGGAGAACAGGTCTTAGGAGAGGCCACCGGCTCTGCAACTCCGACATTGGCGCCGACCGATACCCCCGCGCCAACCTCTACAGCCTCCTCAACTCTGACTCCAACCCCTCCGGTAAGCGGCGCAAGCCCTCTTATACTTGTGTTTTCATCACTGTGTCTTATTACAATGGGATTATGGTTACTGGCATTTTCTTTGTAAAACAATGGATATATTTGCAGTCTTAGGATCATTAAATAAAGTCAGCATCTTCTTTTTTGTTGTAACTCTCGGTGTGCTGGGCTATGAACTCTATGTCTATCAAAAAGAAAAGAAGTTAAAAACAAAACCAAGGATCCCAAAGTTTAATGCAGCAAAAACCGTACAGCCTCAACAGTTTGTATCAGGGTCCGTAATAACCGACGAAAAGAAGCCGATTAAAAAAAGAAAGAATCTCACGATCGTCCTTGCAGCTGTTTTGGTGTCCGTACTTGGATCGGTATTGTTTTTTACGCTTCAGCAGACCCAGACCCCTGAAGAACCATTGCCACCTGTCAGAACAAAAGCGACTGATGAGAACGTAAACAATCTTACACCTGAAGCATCGCCAAGCGCCCCACTTTTCATTACGCCCACTACGGCAACCGGCTCATCAAGTCTTGCTTCGACTAACCAGGAATCACCAACAGTAACCGCAGCTCCTGGCGGCATAGGAGGAGCAAATCCCACGGCCACTCTCACACCCGGAAAAACTACACCTTCTCCAACTCCAAAGACAGTAGCACAGTCTTCAACAAAATCTTCTACGCAATCGACAAGTACCGCGACTCCTTCACCGACTCAGTCAGAAGCACCAACCGCAGCCACTTTACCTGTAGCAGGTGTCACGTTCCCTCAGCTCTTCATTCTGTTTTTGGGAGCAGCGACCGTAGCATTTTCAATCCTTTTCTAAGTAAGAACACTGCTTCTCGTCTTCCTTATCGAGTAGACACTTAACATAGTCATGTACTGTATTCCAGTCTTTTTTTGGAACAAGCACATACTTTCCTTCATACTGATCTACCTGTGGGGTCTCAAATAAACCACGGGAGATTCCAAAGTTCTTTTGATAAAACTTTGAGTTTAAGACAAAGTTCTTAGCAAGTGAAGCTGCCTGTTGATTATCAATATCTCTTTGTACGGATTTATCAAGCTCCGTATACATCCGGCGCATCTCGTCGATATTAAAGCTCAGTGTTTTTTTTAAGACCTTTTGTTTGACTGCGTCTATTATGAGCTGCTGTCTTAGACTCCGTGCAAAATCGCTACCTTCCTTGCCTATCGCATTTCTTGATCTTACGAATTTCAGGGCAGTGTCTCCGTTCATATGCTGAAGTCCTTTACCAAACTTTACGGTTTGATACCTGCATCCGAATTCTTCATCCCCGTTACACTCATCATTTTCTTTTCCTTCTATAGGAAATTTTTTATCAACAAAGGCGGTTTTGACATCGATATTAACTCCTCCAAAATAATCCACCACATCCTTAAACTCGTTAAAGTTCATAACTATGACGTACTGAATGGGTATCCCGACCACCGATCCCACCTCTGCCTTCGCGAGTGTCAATCCGCCTCCGGGTTTTTTTGCCTCCCCGTATGCATACGCAGAGTTCAGCTTGTCCTGCAGGGTAGGACTCCAGACATCCCGTGGAATCCCTATGGTCACTGCTCTTTTTTTTGAAAAATCGTAGTTTAGAACGATCATGGAATCTGAAAGCAAGGGACCGTCGTGATTTCCTCCGGGAATTCCAAGTATAAGAACATTCACCTGATTGTTCACCTTTCTCAATCCTCCGGAAAAAAGAAGGGTTCGGATCGGGGAGATCTTAAGATCTTTTTTTAGGAAAATATAAAAAGGTCCGAGGAGGAAGATAATCAGGAGTAAAATTATTGATCCAGCTATCCAGAGCTTGATATTTCTTTTGGGAGGATTTCTATCCCTCATATTTTTTTACCAATGAAAAAAATTCTTCAGGGTCAAGCGATGCAGTTCCGACTAAAACACCGTCGATATCATCCTTAGAGTATTCTTTGATGTTCGAGTCGTTGACGCTTCCTCCGTATATAAACGCCTCAACTCCAAATGTATCAAGATCGCATTTGAATGAAAGAATATCTTGAAATGATTTGTTCTTGCCGGTTCCTATTGATTCCTCCGGCTCATATGCGACAATTTCAGTCTCCTTAATCATATCTTCATGCTTTGATATACAGTAAATCGGCCGTATATCGTGATCGAGTGCCTCTTTTATCTTTTTTTCGAACTGCTCTTTGGTCTCATGTTGGTGTTTTCGCCGTTCACTGTGACCAACAAGCGTATAAGAGACCAAGCCCTTCAACATCTCAGCGGTTGTCTCACCTGTATAGGCCCCATCTGCAAATACTGATATGTCTTGAGACGCTAATGATAGATTTTTTATTGATTTCGTTTTATCAGCAAGTAATGCTAAAAACGGAAGTGGCGCTGCAATGATTATTGTCAACGTGTCGGTTTCTAAAGCGTTTTTGACCTTAGAAGACTGCGAAAGTAGGAATAAAAATTTCTGTATCCATTCGGCTGCCTGCTCTAGCGTTTTATGAGCTTTCCAGTTCGCTATAATATATCTCATATTTTGCCTGTTTCTTTATTATATGGTATGAACACGAATATCTTCAAGAATCTGAATAAAAGTCAAAAGGAAGCTGTCTCCTATATCAAAGGGCCGTCGGTAATACTGGCGGGTGCGGGATCGGGTAAGACGCGTGTACTGGTGCACAAAGTACAGAATCTAATAGAAAATGGAGGATTAGATCCGTCCGCGATTGTCATGATCACCTTCACCAATAAAGCAGCTTCTGAGATGAAAACAAGGATAGAAAAGCTCTGCAAGCTTGACAGAGGCCTTGGGTTTATCGGTACCTTTCACGCATTTTGTGCCAGATTTTTACGGATTCACGGTGAAGTGCTGGGACTTACCAGAAATTTCGTGATCTACGACGATAGCGATCAGATCGCGCTTCTTAAAAAAATTGTAAAAGAACATGGTGATTCAAAATTCAGTCCTTCCTATTATCTCTACCGGATCTCAAGCGCGAAAAACGAATTAATACCGCCTTCGAAGTACCTCGCGGTCTTTTCAGACTTTCAGGCAAAAAATGTGCAAAAGATTTACGATCTCTATCAAAAAGAGCTTGTAAAGAACAACGCGGTGGACTTTGACGATCTTCTGGTAAGGACGGTGGAGCTGTTTACATTACATCCTGAGATTCTGGAAAAGTATCAAAACCGATACCGC
>JANWJL010000032.1 GCA_025451885.1 Candidatus Microgenomates bacterium | reverse complement strand
CTGTCATAAGGAAAGTCGATGATGTCGTTCAGGACATATGAAGTCGAGGAAAGCAGACAGAATGTAACGAACGCGTAAAGTGATTGACCAAAAGCTACGGGATTAAAAAGCTCGCCGGAGAAGATAATGGCGGTAAAAATGACGAGATTCTTAATCCATTGGTTGACTCGAAAAGCCTGTAGATAAAGCCCAAACTTATTTCTCCTCATCAGTTAAGATTATACACTATTTTCGTAATGAATTTGAAATTTAAGAATTAAAATCTACAATGGTATATGATGGACGTTATAGATCCTAAAAATTTCTCCACCTCTTCTCACGTTGATAAAGTGGTGAAGCCATGGGGATATGAAATCCATTGGACTCCGCCACATCTTCCTTATGTCGGAAAGGTGCTTCATATCGATGCTGGTAAAAGATTATCTCTACAAAGACATGACGAAAAACAAGAAACCTGGTTTTTAATAAACGGAAAAGCAAAGGTCGTCTGGGACAATGATAAGGGAGAATTGATTGAAACAGAGCTACAACCCGGCCAAGGATATACCTGTATGATAGGTCAGAGACATAGGCTGGTGGGGATTACCGATTGTGACGTAATTGAAGCATCGACGCCCGAGTTAGGAACTACCGAGAGACTTGAGGATGATTACGGAAGACCCGATGAAACAGAGGAAATGAGAAAAGAGAAAAACCGTGGTTGGGAAAGTTAGTTTTTATATGATCAATCTTGATGACCTTAATGAGCTTAAGAAACTGGATCCCAAAGATACCATCACTTCAACACAGTTATTACCTGAGCAGTTTGAGGGAGCATGGAAGCAGATTAAGACTCTACAACTTCAAAAACTTTCCGACATTGATAAAGTCGTCTTCTGCGGTATGGGCGCCTCAATATATGGTGGGCTTGTAGTACGAGCCGTATTAGGTCCTGTATTTCCACATCCTGTTGAAATAGTTACAGATTATCATCTTCCCGACTATGTAAATGAATCAACTCTCGTTGTTCTAACGAGTTATTCCGGTACTACCGAAGAAGTACTGTCTTGCGCGCATGAAGCACTTGGGAAAAAAGCAAAAATGGCTGTTCTTACTCAAGGAGGGGAGTTAGCGGAGTTTGCAAAAAAAAACTCGGCCCCGGCGTATATTTTTGACGGAAAGTTAAATCCTTCCGGTGTCCCGCGTCTTGGAAATGGATATTCCATCCTCGGACTCATTGGTCTTTTATATAAAACCGGCGTTATTTCTGTAAACGAAAAAGAGATTGAAGATGGAGTGAGTCTTCTTGTGAAACAGGTTGAAAACATCCGTGAAATAGCAAAAAAAGATGCCCAAGCTCTTGTCGGTAAAACACCGGTTGTAATCGCTGCTGAACATCTTGCAGGAAATGCACAAATCATGCGGAATCAATTTAATGAAACCAGTAAAACATTTTCCGCGCATTTTCTTATCCCTGATCTAAATCATCACCTTATGGAAGGCCTTCAGTTCCCCACCCCTACCAATCTTGTATTTATGTTTCTTGACTCCAATTTATATTCTGCAAAGATCGCCAAACGAGTTGCTTTAACGAAAGAGGTAATCAAACAAAACCAGCATGAAATCATAGAGTCTCGTTCCAGTAGTCAGAATAAGTATTCGGACTTTATGGAGGCGGCTTTGTACAGTAGTTACGTAACGCTCTTTTTAGGACTCCTGTATGAACAAAATCCTGCGGTTAATCCATGGGTAGACTACTTTAAGGAGCAGCTTAAGAAATAGGTATTTATTGAGCGTACTTTGCTTTATATAATTCCGTGTAGTTCAACAGTTTATTTGTTTCTTTCTGACGCTGACATTCCTTCTCGTATCCTACACATTCGTTTTCGTAAAAATTACATTCCTCTCCAAGTGAATTTAGTGTAGGAGGAATTTTATTTTCGAGAAGAATTTTACATGAAAAAGCATATTGCGTGCTCTGCAATCTTACCCAACTATTGCTGCTCTTTTTCCAAATATGCCATGATCCACCACCTATGCGAGAACTAACGGTTCCTATTGTTATATCGCCAACGGTTGAAACTATTTTTACTTCGGTGTTTGCATCATCCTGTGGATTTTCCAGCTTATCAATTCCGGAGTAGTCATAAATAGGTGCGCCCTTTTCTTCTGATGTTGTCGTCTGCGCCTCAGAAGAAGCTGTTGGGACTGGGGTTGAGATCGTTTCGTTCTTCTGGAATTGAGATTGATTTTGATTAGTCAAGAAATAATAAGTAGTAAATGTTGATAATGCTGAGACGAGTAGAGTTAAACCAAGAAAACCTAAGACTTTTACAATAGGACTTTTATGCAGAGCTTGGGTAGATGTGGCTGGCTCCATTAATTTCAGAGTAGCATATCGTTGAAATCAACGCAATATATGTATATTAAGAGTTTTCGTCGAGGATGTTGCTGACTTTTTTGCCCAGAGCTACTGCGTAGTTGGTCCCCCGGTCATACGGATAGGTCATATCAAGATTTGCGATATAAAAGTTTTTGGTGGGGGTAATAAAGTCGGGTTTATTTTTTAGAAACCCTTTGTCAAAGATCGGTTGGGCAAATGCACCTTTAAAACTGTAGAATTTTGACCTTTTAGCATCGAACTTTGAGTTAATCTTTTTGAGATTTGGCACGTAGTAGTCAACCAATTCGTTATGTGTCATACGGAGACGTTTGTCATCTTTATCAACGTAGTTCCCGACATACATAATATGTCTTCCTCCGTAATGTTTCGGGTCTGCAAAGTTGGTATGCTCGAATATCCCCATGATCGGATTGTCTGATGCGCAGACGTTCACCCAGTATGATTTTTCCAAAAACGGCTTCTTCATCTCAACGGTTAGCGAGATTGCATGCTGATATTGAATAGAGGAAAGCTTTTTCAGATACTCCTCGGGGAGAGATTTTTTTGCGATGTTTGTCAAAATAGGCGTCGGTAGGGTTGATACTACGGCGTCGAAAGAGACTTCCCCTTCCTGATTTTTTGATATGTCCAGTACTTTCAGCTCAAAACCTCTGGGATGCTTTTCGATTTCCCGCACCATATGATTGGTCTTCACCGCAACGCCTTCGTGTATCAGTCTCTTTTCAATATGGGTTAGAAATGCCTGGAATCCTCCTTTAATATAGCCTAGTTTTTTTGTGCGTTTTTTGATCCTTGCCCAGATAAATGACGATAGAATATTTCCCGCATATTTACCGAACTTTTTCCGAAACAACTCTTTCCAGAGCACATTCCACGCCCGCTCACCCATGGTTTTCTTAAGAAATTGCTCTGCTGTCTGACGCTCATATAGCTTCATATACGGCGAGATTTTAAGCACAGCGAGGATAAATGCTGCCCGGAGTTTGATCCATATCGGAAGCAAGGGCAACATTAGGAAATCTTGCGGGGTATCTACGGGAATTATGCGGTAATTGTTTGCTCCCTTCCCTTTTTTCTTTGGCTGGAGGTCAGGGTAGAGAGAGGCGGTGCTGGGAGCAGTAAAGTAAATCCCCTTAAACCCCAGGTCTTTTGCGAAGTTCCTTATGTCGTGGTCGTTGGTGAAGAGGTGGTGTACGGCCTTTTCCATAGACCAGTCCCAGTTGGGGCGCTTGATGCCGGAAGCAAGTCCTCCAAGCACTGCGTCTTTTTCAAAGACAGTTACATCATGACCTTTTTGAGACAGGTAGTATGCTGCAGATAAACCGGCAAATCCACCTCCTAAAACAGCAACTTTCATAAAGAATTAAAAGTCATTATAACATTCGAGGCAGAAACACGCCCTGATGCTTTACTTTAGAGCTTCCTGTTAGTATAATTCGCCCATGGTTGAGGGTGAGAGAAAACTAACGGGACATGATAATTGTCCGTCATGTGGAAAAGAAATGACGGTAATGCAAGACTATCCTCTTGTAGACGTAGCTGGTGTAACCATACTTGACGTCCCAGAAGAAGTTGCTGATCGATTTACGTATACTGAGTCTGGGCCGCTACCTAATATAACCGATGAGGTTAAAGGTACAGTTGCCCGAGATGATTTGCAGAAATATTTAGAGACGTTGCGAGAGTCCGTTGGTAATCTGCTTGACCCGAAATCTATCCTGCCTCCCTTTCAATTGGATAACTATTTTTCTTATGCCTATCGCATCCCCGATTCTATTACCGAGCTCCCATACTATTTAATTGTACGAGACTTGGAGGAAACTGAGCTCAGTTGGAGAGATCAAAGAGACGGTGGCGTTGCTGTTGTTCAGCTTTGGAGCAGAGGACCAAATATGGGAAGTGCAGGTGGTCCAACCATAACTCCTGTACTGGATCTAGCAGAAATCCAATACAAAGGACAGTTTCTCCCAGGTGAAATAAAATAAAGTCTTTACTTCTGGTCGTGGGCGTGGCGGTTTTTAGCGACCTCAACAATAATCGTCTCTACAAATAACAACGTAGGTATCGCAAGCAGAATTCCTATAAAGCCTGCGATCTTTCCTCCAATGATAAGTGCGGCAAGAGTTGCGATCGGGGTTATCCCGACAGCCTTTTTCATAACCAACGGCACGATTACCTGATTCTCAAACTGCTGGATGATGAAGTAAAGTGCGATAACCGCTAGACCCAAAAAGTAGTTGTCAGACAGTGCCACGATAAACGCAGGCACTCCTGAAATAATCGGACCTACCACAGGAGCAATCTCCAACAATCCGGCAATAATGGCAAGTGGTAGGGCATATCTGACTCCGAGAATTGTCAGACCGATATAAGTGGTGACGCCGATTACAATCATAAGCACCAGTTCTCCCCAGACCCATGCCCTCATCCTCTTCTCTGCCTTGTCGACTATATCCGACACTTCGTGGGCTTTGTTTTTGTCAAAAAAATGGAGCAGAAACTTTCGGATAATGTTCTGCTCGACAACAAAGTAAAAACTAAAGAAGATCGTGGAAACAAGAAAGATGATATTTGAAAACAGACCCTGGGCAAAACTTAGGGTGTTGCTCGTGATGTTGGGGATTGAGCGTATCAACGATTCCGAGTGGATATCAAGATTGAAGGTGTGGTTAAGTGTATTGATATAGCCCGGCATATTGCGGAAAAGCCTGCTTGACTCCTCAAAAAGGGGAGGAAAGATCCAGGCGCCAAGATACCCTAGACCTCCAAACAACGCCACGAAGATTACGAAAGCCGAAAGGCTTCGGGGAATTCTTTTGCTCTCGAGAAATGAAACCAAGGGGTTGACCGCACTCATGATAATGATCGCAATCAAAAATGAAAATATCAGTTCCTTGACGATCCACAGAAGCTTAAGAAGGAGAAGAACAGCAATAGTAAAGAGAATGGTTTTCGCAGAAATTTCAAACTTATATGTCTTCTTATCCATGGCTACGAATTTACTATAACAAGCAGATTATCCTTTAGCAAGGGTAAAAACGAATACTTTGTCAGCTCCGTGTTTTTTCAGAACTTTAGCTGCTTCTGCAACGGTTGAGCCGGTAGTCATGACGTCATCAACCAATAAGACTTGTTTTCCAATAATTTGTTTTTTTGATAATACTTCAAACGCATTTTTGATATTTTTCTGTCTGTCGCTTTTATTCGACAACTGGGATTGTGAAAAAGTATCACGTATTCTTTTGAGGTTTGAGGCTTGTGGAAAATCAAAATGCTTCAAAAGATATCGGGAAATTTCTTCGGCCTGATTAAATCCCCGCTGTCGTAATCTTGTCTTAAAAAGAGGGATCGGCTCTATCGATAAACTTGGGTATAGCTTGTTGTAGCTATCCAATCTATGAAGCCTCTCCGGGGGTATAAGCAGCAACAACTCCTGCAATCCCTCCCTTACCAACCGGTACTTAATGTTTTTGATTATTTTCTTTAAGACATCGTTGTAATAAAAACAGGACAGATTTCCGTCGACACCATTTCTTTTTTTACAAAACGAGTGGGTCAACCCCAAGAAACCGGGTTTCCGACAGTAAAAACAACTGTCTTTGTCGATTTTTTTTAATTTCGTGTAACAGATGGGGCAGATATGGCTTCCCAAAAATCCGCATGCAAGACAGACCTTTGGGAAAAACAGATCAACCAGAAATTTCATCTCATCATGCTAGCAGAGGTGTTTTGTTTTTACTGTCGCGTAATGTCTACATATCGTTCAAAAAAATTCTGGCATTATAGCGACCTTTTTTATACAGGGTAAGTTTTCGAGGCTAAATTGCATGATGATATAGTTTGTATAGATTTTGATATAGCAAAATGTTATAATTAGTGCTTGACACGGGCATATGACACCATATATATTGATTTTCGGAGCACTAAATTTAAAATTGAAATTTTAATAAAGTTCTTTTACAATCATGATCTGCCTCTTTTGCAAGAACCGGGATACAGAGGTTATTGAGACCAGAATCTCTGAGAATGGTACGGTAGTCAGGCGAAGACGTCACTGTCCGAAGTGCGCAAAGCGCTTTACGACATACGAGCGTGTCGAGGACCTGCCGATCCTGGTCATCAAAAGAGATGGAAAGAGAGAACGCTTTGACCGCGAGAAGCTACGAAGAGGAATTATCCGGGCGACAGGGAAAACGACCGTTACCGCAGAGCAGATCGAGAATATCATAACACAGGTCGAATCCGAGATAAAACAGGGTGACGAGACCGAGGTAGAGAGTACTGCCGTCGGCAACCTGGTCGCCAAACATTTAAAGAAAATAGATAAGGTTGCGTATATCAGGTTCGCATCGGTGTTTCGACGATTCGTGGATGTAGAGGAGTTTGAAAAAGAAGTAAAGAAATTAATATAAGTTTGCACCTATATATACATATATGAAACTTACCGGCTTAGCTGAAAAAGCCTTTTTGGACAGATACTCCGTAAAAGATAAAAAAGGACGCCCCATGGAAAAGACCCCTGATCAGATGTGGAAGCGCATCGCAAAAGCCGCTTCGCAGGTAGAAAAACCCAAAAACCGCAAAAAGCATGAGAAAGACTTCTTCTTTGCGATGAAGGATTTCCGATATGTGCCCGGGGGTAGAATCCTGGCAGGAGCAGGTACAGGCTATGACGTTTCGTTCTACAACTGCTTTGTCATCCCGTCACCTAAGGATTCCCGTGGCGGAATTCTTGACACCTTAAAGCAGATGGTTGAGATCATGGCGCACGGCGGCGGCGTAGGAATCAACCTTTCATCCCTCCGCCCAAAAGGAGCACGGGTCAAGAAAGTAAACGGGTTTTCTTCAGGTCCTATTAACTGGGCGGAGTTATTTTCACTTGCAACCAAAGACATCATTCAGCAAGGTGGGACACGCCGTGGAGCGCTCATGCTTATGATCTGGGACTGGCATCCTGATATCGAGGATTTCATCACCGTTAAGCAGGATATGACCAGAATAAACGGCGCAAACCTCTCGCTTTGCATCTCCGATAAGTTTATGGAGGCGGTTGAAAACGACGCTGACTGGCCGCTCATGTTCCCTGATCCTTCTGAAAAAGATTATGACAAGCTCTGGGATGGAGATCTTGAGGTCTGGAAGAAACTGGGTAAGAAGGTGATTGTCCACAAGATTGTAAAAGCGAGAAAGATCTGGGATCTTATCGCAGAAGCTGCCTGGAGATCTGCAGAGCCGGGAGTAGTGTTCATGGAGCGCTACAACAAGATGCACAATAACTACTACTGGAACCGTATAAACTGCGTGAATCCCTGCGGAGAGGAAGGACTTCCTGCCTGGGGAGTCTGCAACCTGGGATCCATAAATCTTTCTGCCTTTGTCAAAGGAAACAATATAGACAAAAAGGGAGAGTTTGATTTTGATCTTCTAAAGAAGGTCACCCGGTCTGCGGTACGCTTCCAGGACAATGTGGTTGATATGGATCCGTACATCTTTGAGGGGATCCGCAAGACACAGCTCAATGGTGAGCGCAGAATCGGTCTTGGCACGATGGGACTTGGCGATACGCTTATTAAGCTTCACATGCGCTATGGCTCCGACGAGTCGTTGGAGTTCATAGACAAAGTGTACAGGCTTATTCGGGATGAGGCGTATCGTGCCTCGGTGGAGTTAAGCCGCGAGAAAGGCGCCTTCCCCAAGTTTGAGGCCAGACCTTTTTCAAAGGGGAAGTTTATCCAACAGCTTCCTGATGATCTTCAGGCCGATATTAAAAAGAACGGGATCCGGAACTCGGTGCTTCTGATGCAGGCTCCTACCGGTACAACCTCGCTTATCGCAGGCACCACTTCAGGTATTGAGCCCGTCTATGAGTTTGAGTTTTTGAGAAAATCCCGGCTTGGTGAGGATATGCTCCGACACCACCTTTACGATCAGTGGTATAAAAAACATGGTGAGGAAATGAAGGCCGGCACAATCCAAAAGCCGGAGTGGTTCGTATCTGCCAATGATCTTAGTCCTGAAGACCACGTAAAGGTACAGGCTGCGATCCAGATGCATGTGGACGCCTCTATCTCAAAGACAGTAAATGCGCCAAACAGCCAGACCGTAGAAGAGGTAAAAAGACTCTACACCTTAGCCTACAAGCTTGGCTGCAAAGGTCTGGCCTATATGAGAGACGGTTCAAGACAAGGAGTTTTGGTGCGTGACAGCGAGAAGAAAGAAAAGCCTGAAGAAGCACCACAGGCAGTGGTTCAGGCCCCTCCTGTTGCGATAAAACCGCGACCGATGGTGGTCCATGGATCAACCTACCGCATCGCGACTCCTGTAGGAACAGCCTTTATCACGGTCAACTCTGATGAGACCGGAGAACCTTTGGAAGCATTCGTAAACATCGGAAAAGCAGGTACCGATGTCTATGCCATGGCTACAGCTTTAGGCCGGATGATCTCGTTGATCCTGCGCTTCTCTTCGCACCTTTCTCCCCGGGAAAGAGTAAAAGAGATCGTCTCAAAACTCCAGGGAATCGGTGGTTCACGCACCATGGGATTTGGAAAAGACCGCATAAGAAGCATGCCTGACGCAGTAGCAAAGGTCCTTGCGATGCACTTTGGATTGAACGGGTTTGCTGAAGACTATAAAAACGGTACAGGCATCTATGCAAACGGTAATGGTAGTAACGGTACCAATGGAAAACACGTAAATGGAGCCAATGGCGCAAACGGTGCAACTGGAACAAACGGCCATGCAACAGAGGCTGCAAAAGACGCTGTAGGCACGCCTACTCTTGTCAGCGACTCGGTCCAACCGTCTCTGCTTTCAAAGTCCGAAGGAAGCCACACCTCTGCTATGTTTGATATCTGTCCCTCATGCGGAGAAGCAATGCTGGCTCATGAAGAAGGCTGCAAGAAATGCTACGGCTGCGGTTACTCCGAGTGCTAATGTATTGAAATTTTTACTCGCCGGGTCTATTATGTGCTACACATTTCGTTATTCCACCTATGCCGATATATACCAGAACCGGAGATAAAGGAACCACGTCATTATTTGGTGGCAAAAGAATAAACAAGTATGATGACAGGGTTGAGGCTTATGGATCAGCCGATGAACTAACCAGCTATCTCGGTCTTTTAACCACTGAAAAACTGACTCCCAGCCACAAAAAACTACTCACTGACATCCAAAAAGACATCTATAAAATGATGGGGTATATGGCCAATGCCAAAGTACCTATAGTAGATCTTACACGACAAGTAAAAAGTTTTGAACAAATTATTGATAAGTTATCCACAAAGCTCTCTAAACTCAATAGCTTTATTCTCCCCGGAGGGACCAAAATCTCTGCAGAATTCCAGGTCGTGAGGACTGTCTGCCGACGTACCGAAAGGAATGTTTCAAAGGTCTTTAAAAAGGATTTGACCGAAGAAGAATATGTTATACTGCAGTACCTTAACCGGTTATCAGATTTACTGTTCGTCCTTGCCAGGTTTTATGGCAAAGGAAAAGAAACAGTGGTTAAGTTATAGATTTTTAAGGGATGATTGAACGGGGTCGAGCAATAAATGAGTCCATTGTTAAAGAACGGGACCCACTTCAGGACCACTGCGGCGTAGTAGGAGCTTTTTCTTCAGGAGACTTCTTATTTCTTAATCACGGAGTTACCGGGCTTCAAAAACTTGAGACTCGGGGTCATGATGGGGCGGGAGTGTTTGCCGTATCTTCAAAAGATGACGTGGTGTTGGACCATAAAGGAATGGGACGAGTCCATGAAGTGTTCCCTCCTGACTTTATGGAGGATTACAGAAAAACAGAAGCTTCAATGTGGATTATGCAGACGCGCTGGGGCACAAACGGTGACGTAAACCTTCCTGATGCAAGTATCCAACCGATAGTGCGGAAGCACGAAGACACAGGAGAAACTGTGGTTGTCGCCCATAACGGCGAATTTGAAACAGAAGACAGAAACGGCCCTGTAAGCGACTCTATTCTTTTTGCCGACAGGCTCGCACGAAGCACAGGGGAAAGCTGGGAAGAAAGAATCACTTCGGTATTAACAGAAAATCCAGATGCTGATGACGCCTATAGCTTGGTTATAGGGACTCCTGACGGAATGTTTCTTGCACGTGACCCAAGAGGATATAGACCTCTCTCATATGGCAGCTACTGGGGAGATTCCGGTGATCTTGTCTGGGTTGCAGCTTCGGAAACCCACGCTCTGCTCAAAATGGGAATCGGTGAATTTACAGAAGTTCTCCCAGGAAATCTGGTTCATTTTGAAAAAAATAAAAAGCCGGCCGTAACACAGTTTGCCGAAGGGAAGCCGAAGCATTGTTTGTTTGAGACGGTCTATATCGAAAGGGTCAACTCAAAAGTAAACGTGCCGCGGATTACACCGGATGAGATAAATAAGGCTATGACCAATGGTGAAGCCAGATGGCGATCAGGAGAAATTATGGCCCTTGAGGCTCCGCTAACATCAGCGGATGTTGATCTTGTGGTGGGTATTCCCGGGACCGCAATTTCAGGAGCAAAAGGTTTTGCTGCTGCACTTGATCTTCCTTATGATCAGGTGATACACGATATAGATCCTGAAGACCGCAAACGCACTTTCCTTATGGCTGATCTTGCCAAGATATACGGTGAGGTTATAAGCGGTCTTTACTTTGATGTAGAGGACATAAGAGGTAAGAATATAGGTTTGTTTGACGACTCAAGCGTCAGGGGAAATGTCTTGAGCGCAATTGTGAACTATCTAGTAGAAGAATGCGGGGTCGCCAATATTCATGCACGGATTCTGTGTCCCCCAATTGATAATATCTGTACCCAT
>JANWJL010000031.1 GCA_025451885.1 Candidatus Microgenomates bacterium | reverse complement strand
TCTCATCATACGGCTTTTTCATAAGAATATCAAACTCTGTTCCAAGCGAATTAATCGCTTCGTGGTAGGCTCTTAAAGCCTTTGTGGGAGAATGATCATGGACCTCCATAAAGATCTCAAGAAGCGGGACCAGCGACACAAACGGCACACGCTTTTTTTCTTTATCATAGACAAAGGTCGTCCCCGAAGAGTTTTTCAGAAATATCAGATCTTTTTCATGAAGGACAGTGCTGGCCAGATCCCTAACTCTGTTTTCCACGCCCACCGTAAGACCTCGTTTACAGACAGGGCAAAGAGGCCCTTTTTTCAGAATCTCATCCGGCGTATAGCGTATCCCGCAGTTTCTGTGTCCGTTCCAATGATATTTCCCTTCCTCCGGGAAAAACTCTATCGTGTACCCGATCTTCAGTTTTGAATTATGTTTTCGTTGTATTGCTTCGACGATATCCTTATAGGTAAATTTTTTCAGATCCTTTTCGCCGTTGTTTACAAAAACCGTTGCCTCACGTCCGAGTTTTGGACCGGAGTGCGCGTCCGAAAAAGAAAGAATCGAACGGTCATCCATCTCTTTGATACCCCAGTTCATAATAGGGTCGGATGACAAACCGGTCTCTATGCCAAAGACATACTTAGACAGGTCGCCAAAGCACTCCTCAAGACTATTGAAACCTGACTGTGAGCCAAAGACTCCATACCATGGTGTCCACGCATGAGCAGGAATCAGTAAAAAATCTTCGTCGATGGATAAGGCGATCTCAAGAAGATCGCGGGATGAGATTCCCACAATCGGTCTTCCGTCAGACATAAGTTTTGCACCCATTGAGATGATTTTTTTATTAAATCTTTCAACCGCAGTAAGGTTTGGTGCAAAAAAAAGATTGTGGACACGCCGCGATGCACCACCCATAGAATAAATACTACTAACCTCGGTAGAGAGGATATACGATACATCTTTAATCCCGGGGATCGCATAGACTCCCGCTTCAGCTTCTTTTATCAATCCTGCGATTTCCCTAAACCATATCGGATGCGTCCAGTCAGGGGTCGAGACCAGATCAATTCCTTTTTTCTGAGCCCAACTCCCGATTTCAAAAAGATCCATCTTTTGAGAGACAGCCCTGGAGTATTTCGAGTGGAGGTGAAGATCAGCGATTATTTTCATGCCGCAATTGTAGCAAATTTAGCCCTTGCAAAAAATATCCAAGAGAATTAAGATCAAGAGATTGTGATAGGAGGTGATGCAACATGATGGCAGATACAACAGTAAATCTAACAGCAGTCTTGGTCGCAGCAGTATCAAGTATGGTTGTCGGTTTCCTATGGTATTCTCAGCTTCTTTTCGGGAAAAAATGGATGAAGCTTATCGGGATGACAGAAGGTCATATGGAAGCGGCAAACGCAGGGATGGCCAAACCCTATACGATGAGTTTTGTAGGATCTTTGGTGATGGCGTATGTGCTTGGTTTGGTCATAAGCCTTACCAATGCAGTTAATTGGCAGGCAGGAGCTATGACAGCGTTTTGGATGTGGTTGGGATTCGTTGCCACGACAGGTGCCAATGAATATATATATACAGTGAAACCAAAACCATGGACTCTTTATCTTATCAACCAAGGAAACATACTCGTGACCCTTTTGGTCATGGGCGCTATAGTGGCAACTTGGGCCTAAAGGACAGGCTAAACCGTAAAACCGTGCTATAATTCTTTCATGTGGGCAAGATTCAGTAAAGAAGCAGCTACAAGATTTCCTATTCCACCCGAGAAACCCCGGGATAGATTTTGGCAAGCGGTAGACCGAAGAACTTTCAGCCCTGTTGTCCTAAGCTGCTATGACGAACTCAGAAGAACTATAAGCGAATACCTTTTTCTTAACAAACAGTCAGGTGATCTTTCTTTAAATCCTTATCTTACAAACTTATCCGGTCCCGGCACTAAACATCCGGAATTTGATGAATGGCAACTATACATCACTACAAGAAAAGGAACTCAAAGTATAAATTCGCCACGGATTGAAAGCGGAGTAATAGACGGGGATAGAGAACTTAATTATTTCATAAGCGTTAGTGCTACTTCCGACGGAAGTTCACGGTATGACCATCAAGTTCTCCCAGGAAGAGGAAGAATTGATTTTCATATAGACGGGAGGATATTGGGAGGACATCTTGGCGACCCTCATCCTTCAGATCCACTTTCAGACTTTGAGATAGAAGACCTTACATTGATCTTTACTAAAGCTCAGGATTCGCTTGGTCCAGCCAGCGCTCATCTCAAAGTTTTGATAGAAGGATCTTCAGAAGGATAAGATTGCGACACCTGCAAGAGTAAGGGCGATCCCCACTGCTTTAAAAAGCGTTATCGGCTCCTTCAAAAACATAGCCGAAAGTACCACTACAACCACTACATAGCTGGTAGATATAGCAGAAGCAAGCCCGACCGGGAGTTTAGAGATAGAGAAAACAAATAGCAATGACCCTATTGCCATAAGCAGCCCTGCAAGGGCTCCGATACCCAGACCTTCACTGGGGAACTTAAAGTTTTTTTGTGCAAGATACATGGCAGGAAGCGTCGTAAGAAGCATACCGATCGCCATCAGAAGATTGATCTGATAGACATTGAGATTTTTCATCGCAAACCTCATAAGAAATGTCGCGACTCCTATAAACAGGACATATCCTAAAAGGTAGATGTAGCCGAGTACCATATATATATTATACTAAGGTCGTCAAATACAGTTCTTGCGATACAGAGGAAATACGCTACAATATAAGACGGATCGGAGGTGACGGATATCAAAAACAACAAACTACTATACGGAGTCATCGGATTTTTACTCGGTGCTGTCGTAATGCTTCTTGTTACTTCAAATGCAGTAAATACCAACAATACAAAATTGCTTAAGACCATGGGAATAAATTCAGGACCGCAAAAACACATGATGAAAGACGGTGAGGCGATGGACGACGAAGAGAAGATGATGGATGATGAGGAAGAAGATGACATGAGCATGAGCGGGATGGTCGAGGAGCTCAAAGGAAAGTCGGCAGATGAGTTTGATGATGAGTTTACAGATCTTATGATCGAACACCATATGGGTGCGGTTGAGATGTCTAAACTTGCACAGAAATACGCCAAACACGATGAGATCACAAAGCTCGCTACCGATATCATCACAGCGCAAAATAAAGAGATAGAGATGATGAAAGCGTGGCGCCAAACCTGGGGCTACGGAAATTGAGAAACCAAGTTTAGCCTGTTATAATAAGCCTTATGATAGCCGAACGGAGATCTGGCGCTGGTGCAAAACTCGCTGATGCTTTTAAAGGAGTTGGTCGTCGATTACGTGAAAGGGTAGAAAAAGACGAACAAATTCTGGACACCACGGGACATGTAATTATTCCTACGGGAGAGTATGAACCGTTTGATCATATGAGAGTAAGAAGAGGGGTTAGAAATAGCACAATGTCCCTAGCGGAAGCTACGCGAGGAAGAGGCGCTTCAGACGATCAAGAAGTACTTCCAATACACGAAGTGGACGGTCAGCTTGCAGAAGAACTTTCTGAAAGCACTAGTATCTTTGGACCAAAAGGTCTTAACTGGAGAGACTAAAGTGATTGTATTACTTCCTGCAATTCTGAAAAATTAGAGAAAGACAGATCTGCCCCTTCAAGTTTTTTAGGAAAAGAAATTATTTTCATTCCTGCATCACGCGCTGCTTTTACATCAGAATCCGCATCTCCGATATAAACTGCCTCGTCAGGTTTTATTCCAAATTGTTCAACAGCAAGCAATAATGGTTCGGGATCCGGTTTGTGTTTCACCGTGTCCTCATATGTAACGGCTACTTTAAAATAATTCTTTAATTCAGCCAGTTGTGGCGCCTCAAATAAATACTCACGGATTCTGCTTGTAACCAAACCTAATTGATACGATTTACTAAGTTGTTTAATAATTTTGTCCGCATCCACGGGCATCTTCATAAGATTCACATCATGAGGGACGCCCCGACTCGCTCCCAGCTCCCAAATTTCTTGAACTTTCTCTTCAGACTCGTTAGTAACAGTTTGTATAACATCTTTTAAACTTTTCGCAAAAAGTTTCTTGTACTCTTCGCGCGTAGGAGGTTTGTATCCCGTCTTTGTAAATAATTCCTGAAAAAACTTAAAGTTTGCCTCAAAGGAATCGACCAGAACTCCATCAACATCAAAAATAATCGCCTTGATCATCTATTAATTCTATATGGGAAACTACGGCGGTCGCGGAGCGTTGTTTTTAACGACTGTTTTAATTCTGATCTTCCCACATTACTTTTAAGATATGTTGTTCGCGTCTTTGCGTCTTCTAGATTAGTGAAGTATTCGTAGTGTACTAATTTAAACGGCACGCGCATCTTAGTAGAGGAAACCAGTCCGCGTGAATGCTCCTGGATCCGCGTCCACAGATCATTGGCAACGAAATCAGTATAGAAATCATAATCCCTCAAAGAAAGAAGCGTATAAACGTAGTACTTTTTATTATAAGCATCCGACACTCTTCGCACATAGATATTATACCTATTTAGCAAACACTACCTACAAAATGTAGGATAGTGTTTACTTCTCAAGAACCCGTTCCACCTACTTCTCTTTGTTGCCTGAGGCGTTCGGATTACTTTGGACATAGCTCACACAGTCGCCCTGATTCTTAAACGGTCGACCGTCTGTGGTTTCCAGGCTCTGCCATCCACCTTTCTTACACGCGTTGCTACTGGTAGGCGCATTTGCGTCAAATGTGTGCAAGTCTGAATTGATCAACACATTGTCGAAAAGCACAGTCTGCTCACTATCTCCACCTGTCGCCGGTGCGTTCCACGAACCATCCACCACAAGCTGGACCGAGATCGCTTCTCCTGCCACGACACTTGCAGGCGCATTACTGTACGTCGTAAATGGCGAACCTCCAAACTGGGAGTAATCATACCTTCCCGCGTCTTCATTGCCAATTACATTCCCGGTGCTTTGCCATCCAAGCAGACATCCCGTAAATAATGGTGACGGCCCAATTGCTACATGGACATTTCCGTCCGATACCCCATCGTTGTTTGTATCAACTTTGATTTGGTATCTGGGTGAACCACCTCCACAATTATCATTAGTGACGTTATAGTCGCTAGATACTATATCTAGATCCGTCCATAATGTATCCGCTGGAAGTGTAAACGTACCCACTCCAAATCCCGGTAAAACGGTTGTATCAGACCGAAGCTGTAAAGCGTTTCCCGGATTTCCACCAGGTACGATCATTGCGTCACCAAAGAGCGACGGAGGTCCTGCTGAAACTACTCCAACGAGGAGAAACAAACTCACCACTACACCGATAATAGATGTTATAAATTTGCTCATATTTTTCACCTCCTTTCCTACACTAAAAATACTAATCTACAATTCAGACTAATTGCAGAGCTTAATAAAGAGAAAAGAAGGTTGTAATAAACCCGTAAGAAGAGATAACAAAAAACCGCCGGTAAAGGCGGTTCTTTATTTGGTGGACACAGCCCGTGAAAGTTGGAACCAGATACAAGAATACATTTTCAGCATTGCTCCACGCCTACAGAGCCTGAGTTTACCTTTATCACATGAGGGACATTAAACAATTCTCGCACTCTTGTCACCTAGAAGAATTTGAGATTTTAAGTTGGACCAAAGAAACGGAGCGTATTGATTCTCTTCAAAACTAGCATTCGACGAGATCATATGTAAGTGGTTTTCTCTCATGATTTTTTGAGATTTATCGTAAGCCTCCTGGGCGGATTGCCCCTTAATTAAAGCTACCATTACCATATTTGATGGATTGAGAAACAAAGTAGCCATAGAATCGGTTAGAGGACGAGAAGTACTGATATTTGCCCACGCAAAATAAAATTTTCTTGTATATCCAATAAACGCTCTTGCACCTCTTTTGATTGAGGTTGGCCCTAAGAAACTAGCAATATTGCAGCTACGTGCATAAATAATTTTCTTAGATAATATATGGTCATTTACACCAGATTCAATCAGAACTTTATGATTCTGACCTGTTATTAAATTTGGGCCTCCGTGACCATTTAAGAAGACAAGTGCAGGATTGTGTTTTTTTATATAACTTTCCAGCACTGTTTTATTAGCTTTATCTTCTTTTAAATCTAAAATCTTAAAATGTTTTTCTTTCGCTTCATCTATAACCAGACGACACCAATGGAACAAAAATTTAGTAGCAGCGTCATAAAATGGTCTCGTTATGATAATTACTCTATTCATTATAGAATGCACCCGCAGCCATATCTCTTAAGTAGTCCAATTGCAGATCAATTATTTCGTTGCCAATTTCATTTCCTTCTTTAATACCCTTTAACAATTCTTCTTTATCATATTCATCGGCACCTATAGACAAGGTGTAGTCATTAGGTAATATAAATATTCGCTCGTAAACTAAGTCACGGGCTACTTTACTGTATTTTTGATTGTTTTTAACAACCTTCTTATTTTTCATCTTTTAGGATTCCTAATGAAATTAATTGATCAATTATCTTCTTACTTTTTTCAGTTTCATTAACCACCTCAATTCTAGCAGAGTTCCAAGTATAAGGTTCACCATCAATTACAGCAATTATCTCCAACCTTGAATTTGACGGTAGATTTGCATAAACTTGCAAGAACCTTTCTTTTAAATTTAACATACAAAATTATAATAGATCTTTAAACCCAATTTCTCAACTCGGGAAAGTCATTATAACAAAACCGAGAACAATTATCATTTAGACTATTTAGAAGGCCTAAAGTGAACACAAGCCCTCAAGTTTCTTGAAGGAGCCAAAAAATAGCGACTTTTAATTAATGCCTTCTTTAGTATAATCACCTCATGGTTGACGCAATTCGGAATGTTTTAGCTGCGTCTCTCATTTTTATTGCG
>JANWJL010000030.1 GCA_025451885.1 Candidatus Microgenomates bacterium | reverse complement strand
GGAAAAAACGATGACAACTTTATCATACGTACTAAACAACACCATATAGCACCTGATTCAAAATCCAATCTGTTCATCAAAGGCATATTCAATGACGAGTCGATGTTTCACTACGAGGGTCTTATAAAAATCGAAAAAAAAGCACAGAAGAGTCATGCGTACCAGAAAAACCAAAACATTATTTTATCCGACGGAGTTTTTGTCCGGTCTGAACCGTTTCTGGAGATTCTTGCAAATGAAGTATTCTGCACCCACGGCTCAACCACCGGAAAATTAAATGAAGACACTCTCTATTATCTTATGACCAGAGGATTGACTAAGGCAAAATCCAAAAAACTTCTACTTGAAGGATTTTTAAATGACATCTACCAACGGCTTGCAAAAGAAAATATTCAGTTAACCGCTAATTAGCTATGTTTGGCAAGACAATCCGCTCCCGGTTTCCGGTATTTAAGAATAAACCTGGTCTTGTTTATCTAGATACTGCTTCATCGTCATTAACTCCGAAATCGGTAATAGATAAAATCGTAGAATATTACGAACACTATCCGGTAAACGTAAAACGTGGCATATATTCGCTAAGCGAAAAATCTACTGCAGAGTTTGAGAAAAGCCGTAAGGTAATGGCATCTTTTATTAATGCTCCGGATGCTGATGAAGTCATTTTTACACGCGGAACGACAGAATCTGTAAATTTAGTTGCCTACGCCTACGGAAGAAAAAATGTAAACGAAGATGATGAGATCGTAGTCTCTGTGACGGAGCATCACTCAAACTTTGTACCATGGCAGGCACTTGCCCACGAAGCAGGAGCTGTCTTTAAGGTGATTGATGTTGATGATGAAGGAAGGTTAGAGATTTTTGGGAAAGACGGGTCAGTGCAGTTGGAGGATGTTGTCACAAAAAAAACAAAGATAATGGCTCTTGTATATGTATCGAATGTCTTAGGAACCGTGAATCCTTTGAAAGCAATCATTAAAAAAGCAAAGTCCATAAATCCAAAGATTGTGGCTGTGGTGGATGCGGCACAAGCTGCCGGACATATGAAGATCGACGTGCAGGATCTTGACTGTGACTTTTTGGCGCTTTCAGGACATAAGATGTACGGACCAAAAGGAGTCGGAATCTTATGGGGCAAGAAAAAATTACTTGAGGAGATGTTTCCGTTTCAGTATGGAGGAGAGATGATACAGGAGGTAACGATTGCAAAAACTACTTATGCAAAACCACCTCATAAATTTGAGGCAGGTACTCCTTCGATCGGAGATGTGATCGGACTACAGGAAGCCGTTAATTTATTGAAAGAAATTGGATTTGAAAAAATTCACAGACACGAACAGTCATTGATAAAAAATCTTAGGAAAAAACTGAAAGCAACGTTCCATGACGCTGTCACAATCTACGGACCTGAAGATGGAACAAGCGCTGTTTCGTTTACTTTAAAAGGAACCCATCCACATGATATTGCATCTGTTTTAAACGATGACAATATTTGTATTCGGGCAGGACACCACTGTACGATGCCCCTTCATCAACGGTTTGGAATAACAGCGACCTCAAGAGCAAGCGTAAGTATATACAACGACGAAGAAGATATAGATAAGCTAATCAAAGCGTTACTGAGCGCGTACAAGATGCTTTCAAAAAATTGAGGTTTTATCTACGCGTATTTTGAGCTAGTCTTCTCTCGAGCCAATTTGCAGGGGCGGTCACAACTATCGCGCCCGCGTTCCATTCCTGAAAGCTTCTCCATTCAAGAGGCTTCCTAGTTGCTCTTTGTACTTTGCGATACGTTCTTCTCATTCTTGAAAATAGAGGAGAGGAATCAGCAACTATTTGAGAAGCAAGACTTATCAGATCCAAATGAGCGATGCCGGCATCTTCCAATTCATCGTTGACGAGTCCTGTTTCAGGGTTACCAAGCGCAATAAGAGTATCTACGACTTGCGCCAACTCTTCTCTGTCTTCTTTGGCAAGCGAATATTTTTGATCACAATACTTTCCTCGAAGTTCTAATACGGTTTCTCTTAGTGGCTTTTCAGCTTTCAGCCAAGGATTATTAGTGTAGAAGTCTTCAGCGTCTCGTATAACATCTCGCAGTTTCGGACGACGCTCAGGTGACATGAGGCCTATAATATCTCTTACCTTATTCTTTGTCAAGTTAGATAAGGAAGTTAATTAAGGGAACAGAGTATAATAATCAGAATGTATAAAGACGTTCTACTTGATCATTACAGGAATCCCCATAACTTCGGGCGGTTGAAGAAAAAGACCAGTGACGCACTGTTATACAACCCTTTGTGTGGGGATAAGATCCATATGGATGTTTTGATAAAAGACGGTGTAGTCGAAGATATTTCTTTCACCGGTGAAGGATGTGTAATTTCAACAGCTTCAGCTTCTTTACTCACTGACTACGTAAAAAAGAAAAAAATTTCAGAATTGAATACTCTTGACAGAAAAGCTATGCTTGATCTTATAGGGATAGAGGTTAGCGCAGGCAGGATAAAGTGTCTGATGCTTTCTCACGAAGCTTTGCAAAAAGCGATCAAGAATGAAGAAAAAAATTAATTCAAAGATTGCCCCTTCCTCTCAATCAAATATCAGGAAATGCCCTTCGTGTGATCTTATTACGCTTTCGGGGATGCCAGGAGGACGGGATGCGGTCTGTAAAAACTGTGGATTTAAGGACCCCTGCTGCTACGATTAATAGTACACTAATAACATGGCCCAGTTTTTATGGAAGATTGGAGGAGAGGCTGGATTTGGGATTTTGACCTCCGGATTAACCTTTTCAAAGATCGCTACGCGCCTCGGCTATCACATCTTCGACTACATTGAGTATCCCTCGCTTATCCGTGGCGGTCACAACTCCATTGAGGTTGTGGTTTCGGATACCGAAGTTCATGCTTTGAAAAATCCTATCGATTATTTGGTCTGTCTGAACGAAGATACCTTTAAGTTTCACTCTGACAGGCTTTCAAAAGAAAGCGTAGTGGTCTATGATCCGGATGACTTTGATTTTGACGGGACATATGTACGGGTAGCTGTGCCTTTCAAAAAAATTCTAGCCGAGGAAACCGGAGAAGGCGTGATGAAAAACACAATAGCGCTTGGTGCATCGCTTGCGCTTTTAGGCGGGGATCTTTCGATCCTTTTTTCAATGCTTGAGGAACAGTTTTCGAGAAAAGGTGAGGAAGTTCTAACTTTCAATAAGAAGTTTGCGCAGCGTGGATATGATTATGTTTTAGAAAAATTTAAAGATGTCTGCAAGCCCCACCTTGACAAAAGGGAAGATCATGAAAAAGCTGTGATGACCGGCAACGACGCCTTTTCTTTTGCTGCTGTTGCAGCAGACTGTAGATTTTATGCAGCATACCCGATGACTCCTTCATCAACCGTGCTTACCACGATGGCAGCCTGGCAGCAAAAAGCAGGACTAATTGTCCGGCATGCAGAGGATGAGATCGCGGTCATAAATACAGCGCTTGGCGCATCATTCATGGGTACAAGAGCTGCAGTAGGAACTTCTGGAGGAGGATTTGCTCTGATGGTGGAGTCGCTTTCATTTGCAGGTATCGCAGAGATGCCGATCGTGGTCTATCTTTCCCAAAGACCTGGACCTGCCACAGGCATGCCTACCTGGACAGAGCAGGGCGATCTTTTATTTGCGGTGAATGCAGGTCATGGAGAGTTCCCTAAGATCGTACTCGCACCTGGAGATGTGGATGAGATGCTTGAGCTCACGGCAAAAGCATTTAATCTTGCGGATATCTACCAGACGCCTGTGATCGTCATGTCAGACATGCTGCTTTCTGAGTCGCACAAGTCAGTGCAGACGCAGAAAATGAAGGATTTATACACCGCGAAGTTAGACCGCGGAAAAACAGTTTCCCAACCAAACGGAGAAGTGTATTTGCGGTACAAACTTGAAAGCGATGGAATCTCCGACAGGTTGATACCCGGAGCTCCGGGACATTTCTATCAAGCGAATTCCTACGAGCATATCGAAGACGGACATACCACCGAGGAAGCAGATGCACGTACACAGCAAGTTAACAAAAGAAATGCAAAGGCCAAGACATATCTTGCCAATCACTTCGTTGCGCCAAAGGTATATGGAAATATTGATACAGCAAAGACAGTACTTGTCTCATGGGGAAGTATGAAAGGGCCGATCTTAGAAGCCATGAAGGAGTTGGGAGATGCTGCAGCGCTTATTCACTTCACCCATGTCTTCCCTCTTGATAAAGAAAAAATTAGCCCCTTATTCGGTAAAGAAAAAGAATACATTCTCGTCGAAAACAATTCCCACGCGCAGTTTGGAAGACTTCTTCAGCAGGAGACCGGCATCAGTATTCCGAAGGCTCTTCTGAAATATGACGGAAGGCCGTTTGCCAAAGAAGAGATTATTGATTATGTTAAAAATTCCTAATGATACCAAGGTGCCAAAACGTCATTCTGGCTTGTCCAGAATCGATTCTGGAGTCGCTTTGCTCCCCAGAATGACACTTATGAGTATTTGTTAAATATTTAATTCACACATGACAAAGAACGAGAAGTTTTCAGCATATAATCCGACATGGTGTCCCGGTTGTGGGGACTGGGGGATTGGTATGGCAATCAAATCGTCTCTCACTCAACTAGGGATGGATCCATCATCTTTGGCTGTGGTTTTCGGAATCGGCTGCTCCGGCAATATGAATGACTTCTTAAATGCTTATGCGATTCATTCTCTACACGGAAGAGCTCTTCCCAACGCAGTCGGCATGAAGCTGGCCAACCATAAGATGCCGGTAATAGTTATTGCAGGAGACGGGGATACCTACGGAGAAGGCGGTAATCATTTTCTGCATGCGTGCCGTGGAAATCACGATATTACATTAATTGTTCATGATAACGGAGTATATGGGTTAACCACAGGACAGGTAGCGCCAACAGCCAACAAAGGCGCCAAATCAAAGTCTACTCCCACAGGCATTATCGAGACTCCTGTTTTTCCTCTGACGTTGGCGCTTACGCAAGGGGCGACCTTTGTAGGGCAGTCCTTTGCAGGAGATCTCCCCCATATGGTCGATACAATCAAAAAAGGGATCACCCACAAAGGATTTTCGCTTGTCAATATACTCCAGCCCTGCGTCACCTTCAATAAGGTCAATACCTACCAATATTACATAAAGCGAAGCTACAAACTGCCTGAAAACCACGATCCTAAGGACTATAAACAGGCCATAGACCGGGCTTTGGAGATGAATAATGAGCGCTATCCTCTAGGCGTCCTGTATCAGGTGGAAAAACCGGTGTACCATGAGCAGACAGCAAGTTATAATAAGGAGAAGTCGCTTGTTGAGAGGAAAAGATTTGAAGATTCTGATATCCTTATAAAGGAGTTTACATAGCTATGAGAAAAACCAAAGTATTGACAATTAGCAATTATTAATCTATACTGCTAATATGGCATTGTTTAGCGAACAAGCAGACAAAAAACAATATCCTCTCGTCTCCGTGCGTGACAGCATAGTATTTCCCAATACTGAAAACGTACTCGTCTTCGGAAGGCCAAAAAGCGTCGCAGCTATCAACGAGGCGCTTAAGCTTACCAAGCATATCGTGCTTGTTATGCAGAAAAACCCTGCGCAGGACGACCCTGCAAAAGCAGATCTTCATACAGTCGGAGTACTTGCCACCATTAAAAACATCGTAACCGGTGAAAAAGGCGAGATAAACGCGTTAGTACGCGGTCTTGAGAAGGTCAAGATACAGGAATTCACCAAAGAAGCTCCGTACTACGAGGTCAAGATCGCTAAGATGGAAGATAATATCGTGGATGACGAAGAGGTGCAGGCCATGGTCAAATACATCTCTTCACAGATCAAAAGAGCGATCAATCTTGGCAAGACAATAGATTTCATCTTCCTTATGAATATCTTAAATATCTCTTCTCCGCAGGATTTTTCCAATCAGGTGGCAATGGTCTTAGATCTTCGTGAAAATGAGAGACAGGGACTGCTTGAGGAAAAGGATCTGAAGGCGCGACTTAAGAAAGAAGTGGAATATACCAACCGGGAAATAAGAATACTGGAAATAGAGCAGAATATTTCTTCCAAGACCCAGCAAAAATTCGAGCAGGGCATGAAGGAAACCCTTCTTCGGGAGAAGATGAGGACGATCGAGGAAGAGCTTGGAAATAAGGGCGAGGATAAAGAAATGTCCTCATACCGCGAAAAGATCAAAAAAGCAAAGATGCCTGAAGCAGTAGAAGAGAAGGCGTTTAAAGAACTGAAGCGTCTTGCACAGATGTCGCAGTTCAATCCTGAATCTTCATATATCCGCACCTACCTAGATTGGTTGGTTGAACTCCCCTGGTCTATAAAATCAAACAGTGATATTGATATCAAGCAGGCGGAAAAAATCCTAAACGAGGATCACTACGGACTTAAAAAGATTAAGGAAAGAATCTTGGAGTTTTTGGCTGTGATGGAGCTTAGAAAGCAGACAGAGGACAAGGCTAAAAAACCTGCAGAAAAAGCAGAAAAAGGCGCAGACAAGAAAGCCGAGACCAAACAGAAAGAATATCAGCCTACCATACTCTGCTTCGTCGGCCCTCCAGGTGTCGGAAAGACATCTTTGGGTAGATCCATTGCGCGATCCTTAGGACGAAAGTTCGTAAAAGTCTCACTTGGTGGTATCCGTGATGAGGCAGAGATTCGTGGACACCGCAGAACCTACGTAGGTGCCCTTCCCGGAAGGATAATCCAGAGCGTAAAGCAGGCAGGTTCCAAGAATCCGGTATTCATCTTAGATGAAATCGACAAGGTCGGAAGAGATTACCGTGGAGATCCAACAGCAGCACTTCTTGAGACTCTGGATCCGGAGCAGAACCACGCCTTTTCGGACCATTATCTTGAGGTCCCGTTTGATCTATCGGACGTATTCTTCATTACCACAGCAAACATGCTCGATACCATCCCGGATGCACTTCTTGACCGATTGGAAGTAATCCACTTCCCCGGCTACACAGAGGATGAGAAGTTCAATATCGCCAAGCAATACCTGATCAAAAAACAGCTTGAGGCACACAGTCTGCCAAAAGATATCAACATCACAGACAATGCTTTGAAAACCATTGTCCGAAGATATACCAGAGAAGCTGGAGTACGTGAACTTGAAAGACAGATTGCAACAATCTTCCGTAAGGTTGCAAGAGAAATAGTTGAGAAAAAGCATGTAAGCAAGGCTGTAGGAGTTACGGAAGTTGAGAAGTATCTGGGACCGTACAAGTATCAGTCGCAGATGATCGAGGAAAAGGATACTATCGGAATCTCAACAGGGCTTGCGTGGACACAGGCAGGTGGAGACATCCTTTTCATAGAGGTCGCGATCATGCCGGGTAAAGGACATATTACGCTCACAGGTCACTTAGGTGACGTCATGAAAGAGTCATGTCAGGCCGCACTTTCCTACATACGTTCCCGATGGGAGAAGTTCGGACTCAAACAGGAATTCTTTAACAAAATCGACATCCACGTACACGTGCCTGAAGGTGCAGTACCAAAGGATGGTCCGTCAGCAGGTAATGCCATAGCAGTAGCCATGGTCTCAGCCCTTACAAAAATCCCTGTTAGACGCGACGTTGCCATGACCGGAGAAATCACATTACGTGGAAGAGCTTTGGAAGTTGGAGGAATCAAAGAAAAAGTTATTGCCGCCCACCGCGCACAGATAAAAACAGTTATCTTGCCCAAAAATAACAAAAAAGACCTAGAAGATATACCAAAATACGTACTCGACGACCTGCACTTTATATTTGTAGACAATGTAGATGAAGTCTTGCAGAATACCTTAGTATTCCCACAGAAAGCCCGCCCATTCCCACTACTTCACAAGTTCTCCTCCCTCAAAAAAGAAAAAGAAATAAACTGATTTCTTAGAGTGAGATTAAGAGGTTTGAAATTCTGGCTTCCTACGATTTTGGAGAAGATGAGGAGTCCACATAGCAGCTCCTTCAACCGCATTTATTAAAAGGGGATGTTGATTGCGCGCCGGCAACGCGTCAATTAGTTTTCCACTCATTAAATTGTAATCAAGAAGCAAAGAAGCTCCCTTACCTTTAGTTAACTTGGCAAGTAATTGACGATTCCGTTTTTTACCTCCATATGCAGCACCGTGAAAAGGAACCTCGACAACCTGATTTGGTAAATCAGGATCAGGTACGATAAGCGCTCCTCGACCGATCTCTGTCGAAAGTCTTATCCCGTATTTATTATCGGTTACCTTTCTTGGTAAGACAGTTACGTCAAAGTCATCTGTCCCATGTTGCACACTAAAGACGAGGTTGACATCATCCTCGAAGGTTAGGCCAAGGTCTGCAAATACTCCTTGAAAGCTAGAAGGTATTGAAGGGTAGTCTCTGACATCAAGACCAAAAGTTACTGTAGTCTTACTTCTGAAGTTTGTTGGCTCGACTACTACATCGACATCAAAACTCATTGCTTCTGGTGGTCTACCAGCAAATGAAGTTACCATAGTAACTACTTGAGCTCGCGCTCTATTTAATTGATCCCTTTGGAGATCTTTGCTACGACGAAGATCCTCTGTGAGTCCACGTCTTCTATCTCGTTCTGCCATATTTTGGATTATACTACTAGGATAGTCTAATTTCAATCAAATGCCCATGATGAGGTTGCGGAGGGATTGGGCGGTGTTGAAGGCGTTGTAAAGCAAAGGACTAAATACTAGATCGTATGTTCCTATTAATTCGGTGAACTGTGCTCCATAACCTTCCTTAAATCGAGTAAATCCTGACCAGATATCCTTTTCATTGTACGTAGGCGGTAGGGAGCCCCACATATCAAACTTCTTAAGACCTTTTTGTTTTCCAAACCGGATCGCTTCCCACATGATTAGATTCGGCGCCATCAGATTCTTAAGCTCTTCAGACGATCCACCGTACGGATAATAAAGAGTATCTTTGTGATAAAGAAGTTCGTAGGCTGCAAGGGGAGCGTCTTTATAAAAAGCAACTAAGATCGAGGCATTTTTATTTTTTAATGATTCAAATATGAATCTGTGATACTTTTCGTTGTGCCCGAAGTATTTTTGGCGCTTCGTAGTTTCAAAATACAGTTTGATAAATATTTCAAAACCCTTGTTGTTGGTCATTTCTCTTACTGTGATTCCCCTCTTTTGTGCGAGGCGAATATTATATCTTGTTTTTGGCTTCATCTTGGCAAGTAAGGTCTCCTCCGATGGGGTAAGGTCGAGCGTCATCGTCCATTTCGGAAACAGAGTGTAAGGGGATGGTTTCAAAAGACTCGAAACTTTAACCCTAGAATCTGCTTTTACGTTAGGCTCAAACTTTATAAAAGCAAGCCTCCCCTTCTTATTTATTTCCTGCATATGTACGAGCATCTCCTTTGATGGGAAGACAGAGCGGGGGACATAGCCGACGCATTTGTTGGTGAAGGGAATAGGGTGGCGGGTGAGCTGATAGACATTGACGAGTTTATCTCCGTCGTACTCTCCCATCCGGAATACATCCACTCCCATTTTCTTACGCGCTTCTCCCCACTCGTACAACTGCATCGGATGTGCAGCTACCTCATCGTATTCCTTCGGATCAAACTCCTCAGGCAAAAGCTCTATCATACGGCGCTTTTGATAACTTTCAGGGTTTCTTCAGCAGATTTTTTCCAGGAAAAATCCTTTATTCTTTTTTTACCTTTTTCGATCATTTCTTTTCTTAGCTTTTCATCATTTTTAACACGGTTAAGAAGCCGTACTAGCGTGTCGGGATTATGAGGGTCAAAGTAAAGACAGGCGTCCTCTCCGATCTCAGGTAAGGCAGAGGAGCCTGCTGCTATGACCGGAAGTCCCCTATCCATGGCTTCCAAAAGAGGGATCCCGAATCCTTCGTAGAAGGATGGGAGGACGAAACAAAAGGCGTTTCTGTAAAGTCCATGCAGTTCATCATCATTTACAAAACCGGTGAAAACAATATCATTTTGGGAACTTTGCTGCTTGGCAAGCTCAAAGATCTCTTCATAGAGCCATCCTTTTTTTCCGGTGATTGCCAGCTTATATTCAGGATTCTCTTTGTGAAATTTTTGAAAGGCAAGGATCAGAGTCTTTACATTCTTGCGTGGCTGAAGCGTCCCCACATATAAAATGTATTTCTTTGGAATCAACTTATGTTTTTTGACAGCTCCTAGGGACTTTAATTCTTTTGCAGCTTTTTCATAGCCGTTATACACCACCTCGATCTTTTCAGATGGGGTTTTGTAAAATTTCTTCAGATCTTTTTTGGTTTCTTGAGAAACACAGATTACTTTAGTTGCTTTTTTGACACTGTACCTTGTCCAGTTTTTAAGCTGGTACAGATCTTTTTTAAGGAATTCCTGAGGAAAGTAAAAGTAAGAAAGATCATGGACCGTTACTACGGTTGGAGCTCCTGCGATGCGCGGTGAGTAATGGGCAGGTTAGAAAAAGACATCGATATCATCGTACTTCATAAGCGTCAAAGGAAGCG
>JANWJL010000029.1 GCA_025451885.1 Candidatus Microgenomates bacterium | reverse complement strand
AGAATTGTTTCAATGAGAAAGATTATTGTTGTTGTGTTTATAACTCTCGATGGGGTTATACAGGCACCTGGTGGCTCCAAAGAGGATACAACAGAAGGCTTCAAATATGGCGGGTGGGTGGGCCCATATTTCGATGAAGTTAGCGGGAAAGAGATGGAAATACAAATGGAAAAGACTTCTGCCTTACTCCTTGGACGCAAAACATATGATATCTTTGCGGGATATTGGCCAGAACACACAGAACCATGGCCCCAAGTAAACAAAATTCCCAAATATGTTGTCTCAAAAACGCTAAAAAACCCGAAGTGGATAAATACTGTCGTTCTGAAAGATTCTAAGGAATTAAAAAAACTAAAGAGCTCAGACGGTCCAGACCTACAGGTGTACGGAAGCGCTAATCTTGTTCAGACATTAATGAAGTATGATTTGGTAGATGAATTTTGGCTTAAAATATTTCCTATTACTCTAGGGACAGGAAAGCGGCTGTTTGAAAAAGGTACAATAGCTGCTTCCTTCTCACTTGTTGAATCTAAAATTTCCCCAAGTGGTGTAATTATTGCATACTATAAACGTGACGGAGAAGTCAAAACGGGATCATTCTGAATTATAGTTAGCAAAAATTATTTTGATAAAATGTTCCCACATAATCAACCATTTTGTGCCCAAAAAGTTCTAACGTAGTCCACTCGCCTGGACCAACTAATGGAAAGCCCTATTATGCGTCAAGCAAATCTTAGAGAACTTCAATCTGCGGCCACAAGAGAGGATTGGGACTTCGTTGATACTCATTTAACCGGCTTATCAAACGACCCCAAGGCTTTGGATTGGTCAACAAACAAAGGACTCACTGATGAGGATGACAATTTGAGAGATTTGGCAGTAAGCTTACTTGAAAAATCTTCGGCTGAGCTAAAACCCGATATAACTAAAAAATTGCTTGAACTATTTGAGGATAAAAATCCGTATGTCGGATTTCGTTCAGCATTTGCACTCTTTAGTCACGGTGATAGATCCCCAGAAGTACTTGCTAAAATTCACGAGGCGGTCTTGGATGAAGAAGTACGCGAAATAGCAGAAGGCTATCTGTCACAACTTGCTGAATAGAATACTAACCTCTTCCACGTGCCTGGACGTTTGAACCCTTTGATATACTTTCTTCATGCAAAATTATGCTCTGATCGGTTCTATTTTACTGATTCATGTTTTTGCTTGGCTTACTCCTGGTCCTAATATTACACTCATAATACGAAACTCCCTTGTCTACTCAAGAAAAACGGGGTTTTGGACAGCTGTAGGATTTGCACTTGGTAATTTCATTCATATTATTCTTGCAGTCGCTGGAATCGGAATCATTATTTCAAATTCACCTCTACATAGCCTAATTAAATTTCTGGGCGTTGGCTATTTACTTTATCTCGGTTTGAACACATTTTTTATTAAAGTTCATTTGCAGAATCCACAAGTAAAAGAAAAACATCGTGACATAACTCCTTTTGCTGCTATTAGAACAAGTCTCTTGGCGAATTTACTCAGTCCTTATGCGGCTCCTTTTTTCATCACAATATTTGGAACACTGCTATCTTCAAGGGCGCCTTATTGGGTAATTGTATTTCTCATGGTAGCTATGCCTCTAAATACATTAATGATGGCTTCTCTCTGGACTTTATTTATGACTCACTCAAAAGTCAAAAATGTTTATTTCAAGTTCGAGCCTGTTCTTAATAAATGCCTCGGAGCATTACTGATCCTATTTGCCCTACTGATAGTATTTTCTAAAAAATAGGTTCTAACGTCGTCCACTCGCCTGGACCAAGATTTATAAAGCTAGACGGCCAGTCACTTCCTGATATAATCTTCGTATGCTTGACAGTCCTGAAATACCGACTCGTTCAGAGCCCCTTGACCCGAATAAAATCTTTCTACCTTCTAATGTTGAACTGCGTTTTTTATTCAGTAAGCACCATGCAGCTGTCGATGTAGGCGATCCTGATGAATTCAGGAGGAGTGTCCGTTCTAGCGACATTGTAATTCCCGAGTCATTGGCTTGGAATCAAGCATGGCTTGATGACACGAGGTTAGTCGCTAAGGGGAAGGACAATGTTTATAAACACTGGAAAAATGCCGTATCTGGACTTCCGGATTCAGAGTTTGCTCTTGCAATGGGAAGCGCCCTGTTTAATTCCCACGCACAGGTAGTCTTTGTAGATTATAGTGTGTCAGATATAACACCTGAAGAATTAAGCGCCCAGCATTCATTAGTGGGTCCGAAAGAAGAACTATTGGGTAGTAATTTTGACGACGCGGTTGAAAGATTTAACTCGCAGATTCAACAGGCTGCAAAAGTCGAAAAAGATCGGGAGGATCATATGCTTTTGCAGTTTGGTCCCAGACTGACCGAAGCCATTGATCCTAATCCAAAACTTGCTAAAAAAGAAAGAGTTGCTGTTCTTGCGATACTAGGTACAGGGCATAGGCGCGTTTACGATCTCTTGAAGCAAAGATATAGTAATGAAGATGAATTGCCTCATGTCTCTCAGGAAACTGTGCAGGAACCTATCCAAAGTATTTATAACCGAGTAAAACTTATTTACAAATCCGGTGAGACTACTACTGATGACGCTAGAAAGAGAATGCTCCTTGAGTGTGTCGGGGAATCGCTACTCATGCCCATGAGGTCACATCCAGATTTTAGCTGGCTTGATGTTAAAAAAAGCAGCGAGATACTAAGCGCCCTTTCCGAAGGCGAGATAAGGGAAATGTATGACAGTCTTGATCGAGAGAGTAAGATCGTTGATCTACAGGCACCTGTCTGGCGAAAAATTCAATCAATGCGCCAGAGCTAAACCACTTCTAGACTATACAATCCCTTACTTCTTTCTTACGTTATTCTAACGCTCTCTTGATGAGATAAAGAGAAAATAAGATCATGGAAATCTTAATAGCAATCGTACTATTTGGAGCGTTGTTTGCTCTGTTTGCAACACAAAATATTACGCCGGTGATAGTGCAATTAGCTCAATACAGCTTCGCGTTACCTTTATATCTGGTTGTTATCATCTCTCTTTTTATAGGTTTGTTTATGTCCATGATACTCTCGATAATTCAGGATTTTTCGACTAGCTTAACAATCTGGGGTAAGGAAAATAATATAAAAAAAGCTGAAGGGAAGATCCAGGATCTGACACAATACATACATAAGCTTGAAGTAGAAAACGCCAGCTTGAAGACTAAAGTAGAAGAGCGCGGTAAAAACTACTCTGCCAAAACTCCATCAAAATCCTACATCTAGCGAATTAGCTTCGAATGTAGATAATTATAGGTTATACTTGACCAATGAAATTTAAGCTTCTGCTTGTTGCAATGATCCTTTTCGCTGCGATATTTTTCATATCTTCCCGCTCCAAAAATTCTGCAGTCAAGAAAGCACCAGATTCTACGCCTACAACAATTCCCTCCCCGACCCCGTTTGTTTTTAAAACATACACTGCTCCTGTTATTAAACAAAAGCCTGTCTATGTAATCGCTATGATCGGAGACTCGATGACAGCAGCCTTGGGTCCACATGGAGGAGGTTTGAGTGACCATATGAACTCGCTGTATAAGAAAAACGCAGAGGATCCGCAAAGAATTATTATTGATAATTACGCAAGATCAAGTAACATCCTAGCCATAAATGATCAGCTAACTCAAAAGTTGACGATAGATCCATATACCTTCGGACCATTACTCGACCAAAACTTCGACCTGGTCCTGATTGAATCTTTTGGATACAATCCCCTGTCAGAATTTGGACTTCAGGAAGGATTGAAACGACAAAATCAGGCTTTAGATGAACTTATGACAACCCTTATTAGATCGCATCCGCAGACCGCTATAGTTTTTGTTGCGACCATTGGACCCAATAAAGAAAATTACGCGAAGATGACGCAACCTGATTATACAGCCGAAGAAAGAGCGAAAGGCGCAGAGGAACGGATATCTTACATCAAGAATCATATCCAATACGCAAAAGATCATAAAATACCCTTGATTAATATATACGAGAAGTCATTAACCGGAAATGGGGATGGAGATATGGCTTATATTAATCCGACCGATGACATTCATCCATCATTTGCAGGAGTTGATTTCATAGGAGATGCAATCGCCAATTTTATCCACGATAATAAAATTCTTCCAAAATAAGAAGTCTTACGCTTTATATACTTCGACGCCGTCGCCGACCTTTTGTTCAGTCTTCATGCCCACGCTCTTCCCTTTACCTGCCTTGTCTATACTTTTATGATCAAACTGCATCGAAGAAACTTCTTGCTCAAAAAGATCCTCTTCTTTACGCATAAACTTTATCTTATCCCCTACCTTCAAAGCTCCGCTAAGCTCGATCACCGCGACGCCTAATTTATCGTAATAATGTGTCACTTTTCCAAGTTTTCCTTTACTCATAGTTTTCATCACCTTCCTATCGTAAGCATTATACTTTACCATTAAAAAAGTTGTGAGGGTGGCAATTTTGCTCACAGTGTGAGATAATGTACTTAGTCTTACGAAGGAACGTTAGTACTCACCTTATTTTAAACTAAGCTCAGGATATTAACTTCATTTTATAAGGATAAAAATTCATTTGTAGAAAGGTGGTGAGTATATATGGATAAGAAAAAATTGTTTGTAGGAAGTCT
Source organism: Candidatus Microgenomates bacterium (assembly GCA_025451885.1). Classification (GTDB taxonomy): domain Bacteria; phylum Patescibacteriota; class Microgenomatia; order UBA1406; family GWC2-37-13; genus 2-01-FULL-40-42. Next base: position 7,391 of record JANWJL010000029.1, on the reverse strand, counting down.
ACCTTGGTCATTAAGTAGCCATTCACTAAAAGATCTTTTCTCCTCATACGGAGAAATCGTCGATTCTGTTGTCATCTCAGACAGCATGAGCGGACGGTCTAAAGGATTCGGTTTTGTCACATTTGCCAATGAGGCAGATGCTGAAAAAGCTCAGGTTGAAATGAACGAAAAAGACGTCGAAGGACGAAAAATAATCGTAAATTTTGCAAAGCCTAAAGAAGACAGAGGTGGAGGTTTTAGAGGAGGATCCGGCGGTGGAAGAGATAATTTCCGAAGAGGAGGAAGAAGATAATTAAATCAACAGCCGACATGAGAATTTTATTCATCAGTCCCAATTCGCCATTTGAAAGTATTGGCGGTATTGAACGTTATATCGATAACCTGATCGGTTACTATAAAAACCGTTCAGGATCCGATATCTATATTTTATTGCCTACTACCGGCAGAAGCCGGAAGAAAGTCGTGGGAAAAGTGACGATATACTTTGACCATAATTTTTCCATTCCCAAGGATTTTTCATATACTCAAAAGGAGACCACAAAAAGAGCCCACCTCTTTTCCGACCTGTTGGAAACCCTTATTAAGAAACACGGCATACAGGCAATCTGTGCAGAAAATATTCTTTCAGGCCCCCCGGCTGTATACAGCCTGCTTCTTAATATGGCTGTTTCGCGCCATAAGATTCCTCTTATCCTCCGCCTTCATTCGTTTGCTACATCAGACCTTCAGATTGAGCTGGTTAATCAACTTATGTGGAATAAGATTAGCTGCGTAAGTAAAAGTGTCGCAGGAGATTGTTTTCAAAAAGGCGCTGAGGTCAGCAATCTGGCTACTCATTATCTGGGCGTGAATACCAAGGAGTTCAACAATGCCGGCAATTCCCGCAATAAACTTAAAAAAGATCTCGGGCTGGGACCGGAATCTAAAATTGTTTTAACAGCCAGTAGGATTATCCGAGGACGAAGAAATATTCTAAAGGAAAAAGGGATTATCAATCTTATTCAGGCATTCTCAAAACTCTCTCCCCGATTCCCTAACCTAAAGTTGCTAATTGCCATTGGAAAAGCACCTGCAAATCTTAAGACCGAGTTCGATGGCGCATATGAGATGCTGCTCGGTTATATCAAGCTTCATAATATTGAGGCCTCGACGATTGTAAAAATGTTTAAATTGCACGAGATGGCCGGCGTATACCGCGGTTCGGATGTTTTCGCATTACCTTCGGAGAATGAAACTTTTGGGCAGGTATTTATCGAGTCCATGGCCTGTGGATTGCCGGTCATAGGAACAAAAACAGGAGGAATTCCTGAGATCATCAGTGATTCTTATAATGGTTTTCTAATCCAGCCTGATGATTCAAGTATCCTCGCTCAAAGAATTGAAAAGCTCATAGGAGAAAACGACACGAGAGAGCAGTTTATCAAAGCCGGCGTTAAAACCGTCATGGAAAGATTTGATTCAACGAATCAATTTGCTGACTTTCAGGAAATGTTGAAAAGAATAATTCATTAGAAGATAATAAGCAGATGAAAAAACATAAACTGCATCATGCATGGTTGATACTAGCTGCGTACGGAGTGTGGTTTGCTGTATTGTCAGGTCTTGAAGAGGTTGTGAATGGAAAATTTTGGAAAGCAAGCTTAGCTCTCATCTTGGGAGTAATCACCTACCTTATTATTGAAAAAAAGATAGATTAAGCAACAGCTTCTTGGCACATCTGCAAAAAGTCTTTCTGTTCTCCTTCAGCGATCTCAAACGACTTTGACGCAATTACTTTTTCTCCAGTCTCTTTATTTACCAAGGTTAGGATACCGTTTAGATCTCTTACTTCTGGTTTCACTTGGCTGACAGGTCGTCCCCGCACAGGTTTTCCGTCAAGAGCGTACTCTACATGGCGATCTATATATCTAGATTTTTTGATCGTTTTTCCATGCGAGTCGAATCTCTCAAAGATTACCGGCCCACTGGTAAGACCGACGTTTCCCGCAGATCCTTGGGGGGTATTTGCAGCAACATCACTTGTGACTACAAAGAATGAGAAAAACTCTTTTTTGGATTGTCTTACAAATATCCCTGGATTTACCGAGACCGTATAGAGACCGGGTCGGACTAACCACCCGATACATAAACCTTGAAGAATATCCATTTGTCCGGTTTGCTGAAACTTATCCCTAATGTAGCGCAAACCATCTCCTACTTTTCCCCTAACCAAATCTTCTAACTTCTCTCTTCCGTCCGGCTGAATTATCTGGGCCTCAACTGTACTGGTGGGCATTACAGCTGGCCCGCTTAAAAGTGACGCTGTTATTACGGTTCGCGCGGCAATTTCCTTAAATCCCATAGGCGATATAATACTTTATGAGCTTAAACAATACAACCCTGGGAGGCTCTAATTGATTTTACTGTTGACAAAATATTTCAGTGTGATATAAATTCTGTTGCAGCGGGAATTTTCTACCGGCAGCCATATATCGCAAGATACATAAGTTGCATCTCGAAAGGGAGGTAGAAAGGACCTGCTGCATTTTTTTATACTCCCTTTTCTTACATCTTTATTACCAGACGCATATCGTTTTCTTATTCACTGGACTTACTCTTGAGATATGTTCTTTGGTAAAGGGGGTGAGAAATGATGGCGAGTAGATCCCACGAGTGCCCCGCTTGCGGTTACAAAAGTAGGTACGAGGATGATGTCATAAACCACATCATCGAAAACTCAACCTTTTACAACCAAGGCGAATAGCCTATAGTTGATTTTCCCAGGTTTTTTGCTAGAATACGCTTATGACCGAGCGAGAGAATCAGCGTGCTACATTAACCGAGACTACCGTTCTTCATACATATGGCGCCGCCATGCTCCGTGAAGCTGCTCTGACACATGCTTCGGTAATAAATGTTAACGGATTCGTTGTTATTTATGACGGATTTGGTCTGCAACTTAATTCAGAGGTTTTTGGATCTGCAACAAAACAAAATGTCAGCCTAGCTGAAGCAAAAGCAAAAACAGTACTCGCAACTCAAAGATCCTCTTCTGTTCAAAGAGATAGAATGAAAGAAAGAGGCCAGACGGTTGATGATTTTGGTGGAACTTTGGGTAGTTTGTTTGGGGGCGGAGTAGCAATTTTTGCTGATCGAGAAAAAAGTAAATTCGTAGGAGCTGTTGCATTTAGTGGCGGGACTCAGGAAGAGGACGAAGAAATCTGCAGAAGAGCAGTTGAAGAGGTAGGATTGTTTACAGATCTTCCTGAACCAACCCCTACAGACTAATACTTCTAATTCTTCTAAACTACTTGATATAATGCCTGAATGCGAAAGCTGAAACTTCGGTATGGGGAGAATCCTCATCAAAAAGATGCCTTCGTTCATTTTGACATTAAAACAAATTCTCCGCTAAAAAACCTCAAAAAGCTTCTTGGAAGAGATCTTTCGTATGTAAACTTCACGGATATTTCAGCAGGGCTGGAAACTGTAAGGATGTTTAAAGAACCAGCTGCTGTTGTAATTAAACACAATAGCCCTTCGGGCATTGCCTTGGGAAAGAATTCCGAGGAAGCTTTAAGACGGGCAGTCGCTGCAGATCCTGTCTCTGCATTTGGCGGAGTCGTGGTGATGAACTGTCCGATCGATGAAAAGACAGCCAAAGCCTTTGCAGATTTCAAAGAAGACCGAGTGCAGATGGATATCGTAGCAGCAACTGCAGTAACCAAGCAGGCGGAGAAAATAATAAATTCTGTACGAAAAACCACCGGCATCTACACCTTCGGAAGGATTCCTAAAAAACGCTCTACCAAATCCCACCTTAAGTATTTTGACGGTGGATATGTCTCGCAATCCTGGGATGACAACCCGGAGAAGAATTTCAAAAACTGGAAGGTAGTCACAAAAGTAAGACCTACTAAACGACAACTTAAACAGATGCGGATCGCTTGGAAGTTTATCATGAGGATCCGCAGCAACTCTATCATCGTCGTAGATAAATTATTGCCGATGACGCGTGGCATAGGCAGTGGTCAAACTGCTCGAGTCTTTTCTACAGAAATCGCACTCGAGCATGCTGGAAAACATGTAAGAGGCGGGGTTCTGGCAAGTGACAGCTTTTTCCCATTTCCTGACTCAGTGATATTGGCTGCAAAACATAAAATCGGTGCAATTGTACAGCAGGGGGGATCAGTGAATGATCAGGCTTCAATCGATGCGGCAAACAAAGCCAGAGTTCCTATGGTTTTTACCTATCAACGCGCCTTCTGGCATTAAGCTGTTGGAGTGTAGGCGTACAAGACCCACTCATCAGGTTCAGTTTCTCCTTCATCTCTTAAATCAAAAGTTCCTTTATTATTAAAACCCGCTGCAACAAGAGCCCGTTCGCTTTCTAACTCGTCTTGCACGTACGAGGTAACTACAAGAGTACTAACTGACTTACCGGTTCGCTCTTTATATTCACGCACAATCTCATTAACTGTTAGATGTATACCGTCGACCATTTGACTTGAAGTCGCCTCACCATGACGTGCGAACGCTATTTCTGCAACATTCTTTCCTGCTAATTTTCCTCCTAATTCAGCTGCGATATCGTTCCTTTCCTTCATAATTCGATCGATATACTCATCCTCATAGGTACTTACGAATCCCAACAGTTTTCCTGCTTCATGGCCTTGTTTTGATTCCGAAACACCGAACAGATAAAAATCCGGCTCCTCATCTTTTCTTTTAAAGGGGACTACCGCAGCATGTTCGCGGATCTCCTTTTCGACATCTGACGGAGACATTCTGGCAGTTTCCCATTTTTCAGGATCAAGTTGTTGATCAATCTCGGTATATCGGGCGACATCCTGTGGATTTCCGGCTTCAATGGCGCGTAGTACAACACGCTCTGGTCGAAATTGCTCTTTAGGAATTCCTGCGTCTACTCCTTCTGGCATGAAGATATTATAGCATAGACTGTTGTAAAGGGTTATAATAAACGAATTGCATGGATAAGGATTTTAGAAAACAGATCGTAGCCTACCTCAAACAGGGACACGCTCATTCACCTTACGAGGATATCGTCGCAGATTTTCCTGTAAGTAAAATCAACACAAAGGCTTCCAACAGCAGCTACACACCTTATCGACTTTTGGAACATTTAAGAATCACGCAATGGGATATCCTCGACTTCGTAAGAAACCCCGAATATAAATATATTAAATGGCCTAATGATTACTGGCCGGCTGAAAACAAGAAGGCGACGAAGGCTGATTGGGATAAAAGTGTACGAAGCTTTAAAAAAGATCTAAAGGAGCTTGTCAAGATAGCTGAAAATCCCAAAACCGATCTTTTGGCTAAAATTCCATGGGGCAGCGGCCAGACTATTTTGAAGGAAATATTCGTCATTATCGACCACAATGCCTACCATCTTGGCGAATTCGGTATTCTCCGCGATGTGATGAGGTCTTGGGGTAAGAAAAGGCCGGTCTGACAGTACTATTTGCTACTTGACACATCTATAAGCCACACCTATACTCAGGTTATATTTCACGTCCTGAAGGGGGGTGATACATATGAAAGCATTGCACATGGTTTCTTTCGTTCTTCTTCTTGTTGGAGGTTTAAACTGGGGTTTAGTCGGATTCTTTAACTACAATCTTGTTGAAACAGTACTTGGCACAGGTACTGTTACCACGGTTGTCTATAGTTTGGTCGGTGTCGCAGCTGTCGTTGAGGCAGTTACCCATAAGAAGAACTGTAAATTTTGCGGCGGTAAATAAGCTTATTTGGTTCTTTGGACCAGGTAGAGATTGAAGGAGGGATTAAGTTCCCATCTATTTATTTCTTTAAAGGGTCTGAATGCCTGTATTCCAAACGCAGGGTCATCCATATAGTAATACTTCAGATTCTTCCTCGCGATTACATATAAATACTTCGTATGCCAGTAGTCATCCAGTACCAGGTCTTTCCCGTCTTTTTTATGAAGATATTTTATAACCGATGAGAGATTGTCATAACCGATGATCGTAATCAGTCCGTATTCGGATAAATTCTCATCCCGGATGATATCGTAGGCTTTTTTTTCCGAAGGATAGTTCCAATTGTTGTCAAGCGCCCAAAAGGAATGTTCCGGCTTTGGCAGGTATGTTACTACAGCACAAATGAGAAGTACCGTGACAAATCCAAGATACATCCGCTTAAAGGTCTTCTTATCCAGATTCTCAAGCCATTTATTTGCGACTCCTAAAGCCAGGGTTAGGAGAAGAAAGGATAGGGTCAGATAGTAATGCTGACGCTCCCCTGCCGGCTTTTTTACAGCATCCCAGTTTTGTAAAAACAATAAAACCGTGTTCGTATTGTAAAAATTATTGCGCAGCTCAAATAAAATAATCGGCGAGAATCCTGCAGCCACGCCCGATATATAAAGAATAAACTTCCAAAGCCCTACCCGTACTACAAAAAGGTAATAGATCAAAAGTCCTATGATCACCAAGATGAACTGATAGTGATACTGTAGTAAGATCCCCAGCAATACTGCCATCGCAAGAAAAACCCAGTTATTTTTTGTTTTCTTATGCCACCCCATCAAAAAAATCAGAAGCGGGAGCAGTGAAAACTGAAATGTCGGATTCCATAAGAAACGACTAAAGTTTATGTAATACGGAACCAAGGTATAGATCGCAGTAAGAACCAGTGCAGCGCGTTTGCCCACAAGCATCTTAGTCCCGTAATACAGCGGGACCACCATAAGGGAGCAGTAAAGCATGAAGATATAGGATGATACAACCGGATCAAATCTTCCCAGCAATAAAAATGCAAGAAATTCGTAGTAGGTAGCAGGACCTTGAAATACATCTCTTCCTTTAAAATAAAATGAGATCGGAGGACCGATTAGAGTCGGCTTCTTCGTTTCCCAGATTTTAAATGATTCAAGTGCAAACTGTCCTTGGTCACCGGAGAAATTTAGATATTCTGAAAAATGAACGGATCGAATTCCTATGAAAATTGCAATAAAAACAAGAAGCGTGAGGATTTCTTTCTTATGATTTTTAAACCATTTGAATTTTTTGTGTGTCCCTCGGAGCTTTTGCGAAGTGGGAGCTTTTGCCATTGCTAGATTGTACAGGAAAGAAAGGAAGATTCAAGAAGTGTTGATTTAGTAACCCATGTCGCCCATTCCGCCTCCGGGCATAGGAGGTATATTTTCTTTCTTCTCGGGAATATCCGTTACCAACGCTTCTGTAGTAAGGATCATGGTCGCAACAGACGCTGCATTTTCTAGTCCGGTGCGTACGACCTTAGCCGGGTCAACGACTCCTTGTTTTATCATTGAGCCGAATTCCAAGGTAAGCGCATTAAAGCCAAAGTCATGAGAACTTGAGTCTTCGACCTTTCGAAGTACCCAACCTGCATCTGCTCCGGAATTT
>JANWJL010000028.1 GCA_025451885.1 Candidatus Microgenomates bacterium | reverse complement strand
ATTGAACCTACGAAGGTTATCGTCTCAAGCACATCCATTACAAAAGCAAGAGTATTTCGAAGAATCTGCATTATCTAATATTCTAGAAAGTTTCAAGCTAAAAAACAAGGAGTTCTGTATAATTTACGTTTGAGCGTTGGTCGCTTAGCTCAGTTGGCTAGAGCGCATCGTTCACATCGATGAGGCCGGGGGTTCGAATCCCTCAGCGACCACCCGTCAAGTATGAAATACGCTTTCTTAGCTGTCTTATATAACACCCCGAAAGAACAGGTTGAGAAGCTAAAAAAAGAGATACGGTCCTTAAATTTCCCCAGCTGTAAGGTTTTTCTTACGGACAACTCGCTTGTGAATAAAGGACTTGCAGCAGCAATGAACCGTCTTCTAAAAAAAGTCAAAAGCTATAATCCGGACGTGTACGTCTTCATAAACACAGATCTTTCAATAAAGAGTCTTTCAAAAGAAAACTTTGAAGAATCAGCCAAACATTTTGATCTGTGGGGTTTTGCGATGAAACAGGATGGAAGAACCTATTATGGTGGCGAGCTTGACAGGTGGAGGATGAGCGGAGCACTTTTGGAAAAAAAACCAAAGTATCGATTCATTGAATCTATATTTGTTCCGGGTCCGGTAATCTGCGCTAAGAAAAAGGTGGTTGAGGCTGTCGGGGAATGGGATGAACGCTTTTTTTTGTATTACGAAGATGTAGACTACTGTCTTAGGGCAAAAAAAGCAGGATTTAAGGTGGGAGTTGATACCCATGGTGTATACAGCCACTTTGAGGTCTCGAAAAATGATTCCAATAAAAGAAGACACCTCATAACGTCCAGACTTAAGTTTTTGTTAAAGCACGGAAGCGTTAAACAAAAACTATACGAACTTATTCGTCTTCCAAAAACCTTGATTGAAAACAGACCTTTTGTTATTAACTTTCTTACGTTAAACTCATCCTCTTTTTTTAACAAGCTTCTCAACTTTGTTTTATTTATTTTCCTGGTAAAGTACCTAAGCGTTGAAAATTACGGAATATATACATTGGTATGGGCTCATATAGCACTGCTTCAGCCCTTTTTGGATTTCGGCACAACCTCCTACGGACTTTTATATCTACCGGGCAGATCAACAAAGGACCTTAGTTCCTTGTTCTCTTTACGTTTAATCTTGGCTTCTGTCGTTTTTACACTGACTTTGATACTTGCGAACTTTCTTGGCTATCAACAGTCGGTTTTTACCTATATTTTCTTGACCTCATTCACACTCTTTACAAATGCAGTTTCCGGAAGCTTATTGATCTATGCGTCGCTGAAAGAAAGATTAATCATACCCTCACTTCTTTCGATAGGTTTCAATCTTGTATTAATCACTTCACTTATCACAAATCTAATCTTTAACCAGAGTTTATCAACGTTATTTGTACTGGTCTTTATTTTCTACAATATATATACCTTAATAAACTTTATCTACCTAAAGGCGAGCGTCAAGAATCTGAAATTTACGGTAGATCCCCGCGCCTGGTTCAAAATTCTTCGAAGGTCCTTGATCTTTTTGATGATAAGTTTATTTGCAGGCCTCTATTTTAAGCTGGATGTCTTCCTTCTGAACTTTTTAAAAGGTCCGAAGGAGGTAGGGGTTTACAGCGCCGGATACAAATTTCTCGAAGCCTTTCTTTTTCTTGCTGCAAGTTACAACATCATCTCCACACCGGTTATGTCACGACTAAGGAAAGAGGCGGTCTCGAATCTGGTACTAAAGATAAAAAAAGACATCTTATATCTTTTTACGCTGGGAATTTCGGTCACAGTTGCCTTTTTCGTTCTTTCCCCATATCTTCTTCCGCTTTTATTCAGAAAGGAATATGTTGATGCGATTCCGGTCTTGCGAATAGTTATATGGGGACTGCCTTTTATATTAGTCACCTCTGTTTTTTTTAATAGCCTGTATGTACTGGGTAAGGCTAAGATTGTAATGTGGCTTTTTATTTTGCAGACGATTTTCAATGTAACTTTGAATATTCTATTCATTCCCCAATATTCGTACATTGCCAGTTCTTATATTACAATTATAGGAGAGGTTCTAAATACTCTGATTACCTCTGTGTTTGTATACAAAACCCTTACAGATGAAAATATCTCTTGACGCAGCAGCACTTTGTGACAGAAATAACAGGTTTGGAAACTATGTCTTTACTCAAAACATCATTAAGGGACTGCAAAAATACGACAAAGAAAACGATTACACTCTGTACTCTTTCTGTAGGCGGCCGGCAGATCTTTAGTTGACCGGAAACCTTCTATATAAAAGACTTCTCCCCACAAAGTATTGGCTTACGGCACGTGTGGGTCTAGAAGAAGTATTAAATCCAAAAAATATTTTTCTCGCACTTAATCAGGCTGTGCCGCCGTTAAGTAAAGCAAGAATGTTTTCCTTTTCACACGGGCTTTCATATTATTTCTTTAAGGATCTTTATCAAGGCTCCTACGAGATTCTTAAGGATCAATTGTTTACGATGATGAATAAATCGGAGTATGTATTTGTTTCCTCAAAGAAGGTCAAGAAGGAGATGGACTCGGTCTTTTTGAAAACCGATAAGATCGTAACCTTGCCCTATGGAATACCTTACGATATGTTGGCGAGCTCTTATGATAGTGAATCGATATCCGACCGTGTAAAAAACTCAACCGGCAACTTCTTTCTTTATATAGGGATGAACCATCAGATTAAAAACGTACAGTTTATAGTAGATGCGTTTAAGATTTTTGTAGACACTTTACATTTCGCAGACTATAAATTAATACTAGTCGGCTCGGATTTTGAGGAATATAAAGATCAACATAAAAACATAATCAACTTAAAACAGGTAAATAGAGACGAGTTGAAATATCTTCTTCAAAGATCAAAGGCATATCTTTCGGCATCGAGGTACGAAAGTTTTAATCTCCCGATACTGGAAGCCCTCTCACAAAAATGTCCTGTAGTAGCTCTGGAAAGCGCTGTTATCCCGGAACTTATGAGCTATGTTATGAATGTAAAGACAGTGGAGGAGTTTGTAGAAGGGATGAAGTTTTGTGCAGCCGGAAGAGCAAAAAAGGTCAACTTGAGCAGGTTGAAAGAGGAGTTTTCATGGAACAGGTATGTTGAAAAATTACTTTCTTTATTTAGAAAGACTTCATGATCAAGGTAGCGCTAGTAAGAGGGAAGTATCTAAATGCATTTGAGGGCCAGAACTTTGACTTTTCTAAATCAAAAACTGTAAAGTTGACAGGCATATCTTCTTTAATTCCGCTTCACACGAACCTGCCGTTTCCTCTAAAAAAACATATCAGTCTCATAGATTTTCTGGACAACAGAGCAGTAAAATTTATAGCTAACAGGTCAATCGGTGACCTTCAGATATTATTTGGACTGGAAAAGGAAAGGAATAACTTTGACCTCTTTCACACTGCAGATCCCCATTACTATTATTCGTATCAGCTCGCAAAACTCCGCAATAAAGGTAAGATTTCATTTTTGATCTCAACGGTCTGGAATACTATACCTTTTAATAACGAAGGTACCCACTCAAAAAGAACAATAAAACGGTTTACCCAAAAAAACACTGATTTATTTATCACCCCTACACAGCGTGCAAAAGACGCTTTGGTTAAAGAAGGAATAAATTCAAAAAGAATTCTTGTTTTACCGGTGGGCGTTGATCTTAAAAGATTTAAGCCTAAAAATACAATCGGAAACAAAGTTAATCTACTTTTCGTAGGCAGAATGGTAGAAGAGAAGGGAGGAGAGGACTTGATCAGAGCTTTTAAGATGATCCAGCCCGAAATTAAAAAGAAAGTTAGATTAACAATGATAGGAGAGGGACCGATGAAAGGAAAAGAAAAATTAGCGGAGTATAAAAAAGCATCGTATGGAGAAATTCATAACTATTTTCAAAAGGCTGATGTTGTGGTCATTCCCTCAAAAGCCACTACCACATGGGAGGAGCAGTACGGAATGGTTGCTGTTGAGGCAATGGCCAGTGGAAAGGCAATCGTCGCCTATTCATCAGGCGCTCTTGGCGAAGTGATAGGGAATGCCGGGATTTTAGTGAAGGAGGGTGACGTCAAAGGTTTAAAAGAGGCCTTTGTTAGATTAATAAAGGATCAACCTTTACGCCGTAGACTTGGTAAAATTGCAAGAAGAAGAGCTGTAGAAAAGTTTGACAGTAAGAAGATAAATAAGCAGTACGAACAACTATATGAAACTCTCGGTCATAATACTTTCCAAAAATGAGGAAGAAGACCTCAAAAAAACCTTAGACTCCGTTGCTTTCGCAGATGAGGTGATAGTTATAGATAATCTTTCCACAGATGATACCGCTGCAGTGGCTGAAAAGCACAAAGCAATAGTTTATAAACGGAAATTGGAAAACGATTTTTCAAGACAGAGAAACTTTGGTCTTGAAAAGGCAAGAGGGGACTGGATCCTTTTCATAGATGCAGATGAAATTATTACAGATTTATTGCAAAAAGAGATCAAAAGTTTGATGCAAAGCACAAAAGATGAAAACTCAGCATACTACATTAAACGACGTGATTTCTGGTGGGGGAAAGAGTTGAAACACGGCGAGGTAAAGAAAGTTAGGAATAAAGGTCTGGTCCGCCTGGTTAGAAGAAATTCCGGAAAATGGCTTGGTGTGGTTCACGAGGTTTTTATTACCTCCGGATCAATCGGTCGTTTGAACGGGTTCATAGATCATTACCCCCACAAAACAGTTTCGGAGTTTTTAAACAGCATTAATTTCTACAGCACTCTTAGAGCAAAGGAACTGGTAAGGTCGGGGAAAGGGGTAAGTACTTTTAGCATACTCTCCTACCCTATCGGAAAGTTTTTTACGACCTATATTTTCAAGATGGGTTTTCTCGATGGAGTTGCTGGCTTTGCCTACTCATTTTTGATGAGTTTTCACTCCTTTTTGGTGCGTGCCAAACAATACCAGTACTCAAAGCTAGACTAGCATGTTTTTATATCTACTTTTTTTCTTACTTTCTCTGGGTCAGCTGGGCAGAATCTCTTTTTTCAATCAGGAGGTGAATGTTAATCTGATTGACATATATTTATTAGGTACGCTTGTTTGGTGGACATTACGCTATAGACTTAAACCGATACAAAAAAGTCTGAAAAATCTCAAGGTATTATATGTATTTATTATTTGGTTCTTTCTGACATTAGGAATATCCTTAGCACGCTATTCTACGCATGAAAACCTGGTTGCTCTACATTATCTTTTGAGATTGTCATGCTACTTTTTATTTTTTATATATTTAAGTTTCCAGCGTATCAAAGACAAGGGTTTTAATAGAGCCTTCATACTATTTGGTGTGGTAACTATTGCTTATTCTCTAGTTCAGTTCTTTTTATATCCCAACCTGAGGAATCTTTTATATCTGGGGTGGGATCCTCATCAAAATAGGGTTTTCGGAACCTTCCTTGACACCTCAGCAGCTGCAGCGGTCTTTGGACTGACGCTTCTCTACTTTGTTTTCCAAAAACAAAAGGATATTTGGGTGAAGTATGTAATGTCATCGTCCTTTGCAATCCTCGGACTCTTAACTTATGCAAGGAGCTTCTTCATCTCAATTATCCTAAGCGTAGGATTGTATTTGTTTTCCAAAAGGAAGTATCTAGTTCTTTTCGCTGTCCTAGTAGTCTTGACAACATCCTTATTTTTGCTCCCTAAGCGTTTTGGAGAGGGGACTAACCTATTGAGGACATTTTCTATAGAGTCGCGTCTGAGAGATGAGCGAGAGGGCTTAACTCTGGCTTCAAAGAACCTACTCTTTGGCATAGGATACAATCATATCCGTTATGCGAAAGATCAGGAAAGTCTTAAAGGACAGGAACAAAGTCATGCCGGGGCGTCATTTCACTCGAGTTATTTGATTGTTTTAACAACATCCGGAATAGTTGGACTCGCGCTATTTTTACTCACGTTAATAAAATTGGGGAGTATTAGCGAAGCTGCAAAGTACTATACTATTTTTTTAGCTGTGTTTTCCTTGTTTGACAACATTCTCTTATATCCTTTGGTTACGATACTGTTCTTTACGTTGCTTGCACGAGAGGTTCAAGAAAACAAGAAGGTCATTTTTCGTACTTGACGGTGATCTCCTTTGAATCGGTGTTGCCCGCAGAATCCTGGACTAATACTTTGATCTTATTTTCTCCTTCTTTAAGTTTTACAGAAGTCTGAAAGTTGCCCGAAGCATCGGTGATTACAGGTGCGTCGTTTACAGTCACGGTTACGTTTTGATTCGTAGAACCCTTCACGGTGATTTCATCACGCGGAGTAATATGATTATCCTGTGGCTCGCTTATTTCGAGTTTAGGCTTTTCATTCCTATAAGCTATTGAGTAGACCTGTGACTTTTTGGAGGCAGAGGATTTATTAACCTTGCCGACAAAATAGATCTCATTGTCGCCTGATCTAAGACCGTCAATTCTTTCAGAAAACTCTTCTTCATTCTCTACATCCAACTCGTCGGCTTTATCCCCGTTTAGATACACCTCAAGAGTCTTTAGATTTTCCACCGTGCCTGAGACGATTATTTCAGCGCTGTTTGTGGCAATAGGAATCTCATTTACACTAAAATCTCCCAGTTGCTGTGCGTTTCGCTCAGACTCCCGTTTACCTCCAAATAGATTTCCGATGAATACCGATCCGTTAATCAAAAGGGGGAGGCCGATAGTGATCATAAAGATCACAAAGATCCCAAGAAGGACGATAAGAGTCATGACTCTGGAGCGCAGTTTTTTAGCTTCATGGCGTTCGAGTCTGGTAGGCATAAGTATGGTTATTATACAGCACCTGGAGCCGATGGTCGGAATCGAACCGACGACCTTTGCTTTACGAAAGCATTGCTCTACCAACTGAGCTACATCGGCGCTGAGCGGGATACGGGAATTGAACCCGTGTCTTATCCTTGGGAAGGACACATTGAGCCACTCAACTAATCCCGCAAGAACTATATTATATCAAGCGATATATCAGGTAGCAGTGTGACTAAACTATGATGTCTATTTTTTAGGAATAAAGGGACCTGGCTTAATCAACCCACGGGGTTTTGAAACTGTTTGATCACCAGATAAATAAAAGGTTGCTCTTATTTGTTCCAAAAGTTTTCGATCTTCTGGTAATAAAATAGAGTGACCGAATGAATCTGCTGATACTACATTTTTATCCCCGGGTAAAGGAACAATGGGAGAAGGAATCGGGCCCGTCTCAATAGGGTAAAAGTTAGAAAGCCATTGACGACCTTCTTTCGATATTTTTATAAAATCTGGGTCAGTTCTTCCTTCAAATACAGCTTGAGGAAAAGAAAGTTGTAGTCGGAGCCGTGTTAAAAGTTTAAAGTACTCTTCATTATTATCAAGCGAATTGTTCCCAATGCCTATATATAGTCCAAGAGGGGCAAAAGGTAGATCTGTCCAATCTGAAAAATTTTTTTCGTCAACTCTCCTCTGTTTTGAATCTAAAGAATGATCTAGATCTGTAATAACGTATCCCTTCTCGGGAGTAAACGGCGTAAATTCAAGTCCACTAGATCTATGTGGGGGTGTTACTACGGAAACTTCTACCTTTGGAAAATTATCTGACAAATGGAGAGTTCGATCATCGCTAAGAACTTCCAAATATTTTCGTCCCTCGCCATCGACATCTGTCCCAAATCTTGTAGTGCTAGGGTTAAATAATGTAAAATCTCCTCCTAATTTTAACTCTGTTGCCTTTGGTTTTATTAATTCAGCACCTCTATCGACCACATGTTGATAATATCCAAAGCGACTATGTAAGTCAAGTTTTCAGGTAAGGTTGTTAGTTAAAAAATTAACGAGGAAGAGTGAGTTTTTGGCCGGTGCTTATAATATCCGGATTTACCAGGTTGTTTGACTGAGCTATGCGGCTCCATGCGTTTCCGTCACCGTATGCGCCCTGCGCTATCGACCAAAGCGAATCTCCGTCCTTGACGACATATTCACTTCCTTGGATGGTGATTGTTTCGGTCATGACGCCTACTGCTTCTCCAAGAGTAGCTTGTTTAACAGTTACGTCAGGAATGACTAGAACCATTCCAACCTCTACAGTATCAGGATCTTCGAGCTTATTTGCCTCTGCGATATCATACGCATTAAAACCGGATCCATAGGCTTGTTCAGCAATGATCCAAAGCGAATCCCCCTCTTTGACAGTGTATTTTTTAGGTTGAGAAGATTGCGGTTGCTCTGTTTTTTTACCGGTGACAAGATCCCATAGAGAACGAGTTTTTGCAGGTTTGGCAGGAGCAGCTTCATTGACTGCTTCAACAGTCTTGGTAGGTTGAGCTGCCTGATTATCCTGAACCGGTGCTTGCACTACCTTCTTTCCTCCTTGCAGGTATAAAGAACTAAGAAGTACAAAAACGACTAAAATTGTAAGACCGAGGAGGAAGTTTGGTAAATTCGCGCGTATCTGTTCGACAAGTGAAGACAATGTGGTAGAGGATTTACTATTTCTACTTGCCATATTCCTGACGTATAATATAAAAAAGTATTTATATTGTCAAGTGCTATGAGACATAAAACCAACCAACTTATAACAAATAAAGAGGTGGCTCATCTACTTCGATCCGTAGCCGCAGCGCATCTTATAAAAAATAAAAATAGGTTTAGGGTCATAGCCTATGAAAATGCCGCAGATGTTGTAGAGCATCTAGGAAAAGAGATAATCGACATATGGAAAGAAGGCAAACTAAAGGATATTCAGGGCATCGGAGAGATAATCGCGGACTCATTGGATGAATTTTTCCGCAAAGGAAAGGCGGAACATTTTGAAAGAGTAAAAAAGGGCATACCCGAGACGGTATTTGATCTTATGAAGGTGCCGACTATCGGGCCCAAAAAGGCTTATATTCTCGTAAAAGAGCTTGGACTTACAAATCCCAAAACTTTGTTAAAAGATCTCAACCGCTCTGCTCAAAAAGGAAAGATTGCACCGATTCCTTCGTTTGGAAAAAGATCTCAGGATAGCATTATCGAGGCTTTGAGCAACTATGAAGTTAATACCGGCAAACATCATAGAATACCTTTTGAACAAGCCAAGAAGATAGCTGACGAGATCGTAACTTATCTTAAAAAAAATAAAGACGTGAAAAGGATCGATGTCCTCGGTTCCTTAAGAAGGAAGAATCTGACGATCGGCGACATTGACATAGCGGTTATTTCCAAAAAAGGCTTAGAACGAAGCGTCGTAGATTACTTTATCGCCTATCCTAAAAAAAAGAATTTGATAAATTCAGGACAGAAAAAGGTCTCGATGATGGTCTATCCGAGTATCCGCGTGGATCTTAGAGTGCAGGACGCTAAAAGCTATGGATCTATGCTCCAGTACTTTACCGGGAATAAGGATCACAATATAAGACTTCGTGAATTTGCTTTAGGCCAGGGATATTCGCTCTCTGAATACGGCATAAAAGATCTTCGCTCGAAAGATAAGAAGCTGTATGAGTTTCCGAATGAAAAAAAATTCTATAATTTTCTAGGTCTGAATCTAATTTCACCAGAAGAACGTGTAGGAAGAGATGAGATTGAAAAAGCACGCATCAAAAGCAAATAGAAAACATGATATAATGATATCCGAGGTATAATCATCAATATGAGTCCCACAATAATATTAATCGGAGTAGTCGTACTGTTCGTAGTCTACGTAGTTGCCTTATACAACAGCTTTGTTGTGCTCAAGGCCCGTATACAGGAGGCTTTGTCAGGCATCGATGTCCAGCTCAAAAGACGTACCGATCTTATTCCAAACCTTCTAGAAAGTGTCAAAGGATACGCAAAACACGAAAAAGAGGTTTTTTCAGAAGTTACCAAGGCCCGCTCTTCTCTTATGAAGGCAGATACCCTTGCTCAAAAAGCGCAGGCAAACAATATGGTTTCAGATGCATTAAAATCTTTGTTCGCAGTAGCCGAAGCATATCCGCAGCTTCGTGCAAGCGAAAACTTTCAAGATCTTCAAAGACAGCTCGAAGATACAGAAGATAAGATTGCGTACTCAAGACAGTTTTACAACAGTAATGTACTGGATCTGAACACAAAAGTCAGATCTTTCCCAAGCAACATTATCGCCAACATGTTTGGTTTTAAAGAGGAACAGTTCTTTCAGACTTCTGCAGAGGAACGCAAAAACGTCAAGGTAAAGTTCTGAGCTTTTTTAGGCTCGTCTCCCTCCAAACGGAGCTCATTTGAGGTATAATTTTACCATCATGACAATCTATAGTCAGGTTAGTGGTAATAAACTCAAAAGCTTTTTTCTAATACTTTTATTCATCGGATTTTTCTCGTTTGTATTCTATCTGATCGGACAAACAGTCGGAGACTCAAATACCTACCTGGCACTTGGGTTGGGGATCTCGGTTCTTTCCGGGATAGGAAGCTATTTCTACTCAGACAAACTTGTACTTGCGACCACAGGCGCGAGGCCGGCTGATAAAAAGAAACATTTTGATTTTTATACCGTTGCCGAAAATGTAGCTATTGCCTCAGGACTTCCGATGCCCAAACTATACGTGATCGATGACCCATCTCCCAATGCATTTGCTACAGGAAGAAATCCTAAGCATGCTGTAGTAGCAGCGACCTCCGGAATTCTTGAGAAGCTTGACCGGGCAGAACTTGAGGGAGTGATTGCCCATGAGTTTTCCCATATTAAAAACTACGACATTCTGGTTTCATCGTTGGTCTCGGTACTTGTAGGAACATTGGTTTTCGTAGTTGACTGGGTGATGAGGGGATTTTGGTGGGGTGGTTTTGACGATAATGACAACAAAGCAAACCCGCTACTATTTGTCGTTCTAATAGCCACCTTAATTATTACTCCTATTATTGCCACCTTGATTCAGCTTGCGATTTCTCGCAAACGAGAATATCTGGCTGATGCTTCAGGGGCTTTGATTACCAGAAATCCCGATGCGCTTGCAGACGCATTGATTGCAATCTCTGCAGACCCACACCCGCTAAGACGTGCATCAGGTGCAAATGCGCACCTTTTTTTTGCAAATCCTTTTAGAAAGGGAGCCCGGCGTTCTTTTTTGACAAATCTTTTCAGCACTCATCCGCCAACAGATGAGCGGGTGAAATTGCTGAGGGACATGTAAACTCATCTTATGTGTGGAATTGCCGGATTTTATGGTTTTAAAAATGACGAGCTCATAAAACAGATCTCCGAACAGCTAAGGCACAGAGGTCCGGATGGTGAAGGGTACTTTCGCGACGGACAGAACGTAACGCTTCTTAACCGCAGGCTTGCAATCATAGACAGAAAAGGCGGAGATCAACCTATTTTTAATGAAAACGGATCAATCTCTGTCGTCTTTAACGGCGAGATCTACAACTTTCGGGAATTGAGACAAGAACTTATCAAGGCGCGGCATACCTTTAAAACAAAATCCGATACCGAGGTTATCGTTCATGCTTACGAACAATGGGGGGATTCATGTTTCGACAAACTAAACGGAATGTTTGCCATAGCCCTTTACGATAAAAAGAAAAAAAGATTGATTCTTGCCCGCGACCACTTTGGCATAAAGCCTTTGTATTTTTCCAAGATCAAAAAAGACAGTCTGGTATTTTCTTCCGAATTAAAACCTATCCTAAACTCCGGCATGGTAAGAAAAAAGCCAAATGAGCGGATTATATACAGGTATATGAAATTTAGGGTGCATGATGACAACGAAGAAACCTTTTTTTCCGGAATAAACAGGTTGATGCCGGGACAGATGCTTGTGGCAGAGAAAGGAAAGATCGAACTTTCTTATTTTACAAAACTGAAAGACGATATCTTAAACGGGAATGAGACAAAATTTGCTAAAAACCACATCGCTAAGTTTAAAAATAAACTTGAGGAATCGGTAAGGATGAGGTTAGTATCAGAAGTTCCGGTAGGCACAAGCTTTTCAGGAGGACTGGATTCTTCTACCGTTGTAGCAATGGTACATGAGCTTCTCAAACAGAATAATAAGGACGCTGAAGCTGTAGGTAAAACGCAAAACACCTTTTCCGCTGTTTTCCCCAACTCTATAAACGATGAGGAGCGGTACATCGACGAGCT
The DNA here is from genome assembly GCA_025451885.1 of Candidatus Microgenomates bacterium. Lineage (GTDB taxonomy): Bacteria > Patescibacteriota > Microgenomatia > UBA1406 > GWC2-37-13 > 2-01-FULL-40-42. The sequence goes on along the minus strand of JANWJL010000028.1, from coordinate 14,581 downwards.
CATAAGAAACAAAAAAGAAATCAAGAGTCATAAAGTGTTTCCTACCCCGGAAGCATTTTTTGAAGAACTCGAGGATTTTGTACGGACTCAAGAGGAGCCGACGATAAGTACAGGACCTTATGCTCAATATAAGGTAATGGAAGAGGCTAAAAAATACGTTACCGTACTGCTTGACGGCCAGGGAGCTGACGAAATGCTTGCAGGCTACCTACCTTATTATTTTGTTTATCTTAAGGAACTTCGGAATAAGGGGAGATTCTTCCGGCTGCTCGTAGAGTTAATAACATCCAATGACGTTTTGATAAAACTGGGAAGAATAAAACTGAGCTCAACCTTCGGCGTGAACAAAGACGTGCCGGTAAATAAAATTTTAAGGGATTCATTCAGTGCTCAATTCAGAAGTGAATCTTTTAAAATCACAAAAGATAATCTTAAAAGACGTCTGGCTGAGGACATTTTTTATAACAGCCTTCCTTCCCTTCTGCGATATGAAGACAAGAACAGTATGAAGTATTCGCTTGAGGGACGGGTTCCGTTTCTGGACATCAACCTTTTGAAGTTTATATTCAGTCTGTCTTCGGATGCAATCGTCAAACGGGGCTGGAATAAATATATCCTAAGAAAGAGTGTCAGAAAACTACTGCCGAGGTCGATCGTAAAAAGAAGGAACAAGATCGGCTTTACCACACCTGAAAATGAATGGTTCTTAAGGATGAAGAACAAAATCTACGGCGTTTTCTTAAGTGAATCATTTGCCGGAAGAAGTTATTTTAATCAAGCAGAGGTCATTAATAACTTCCAGAAATTTATAGAAGGAAAGACCGATGACAGCATGTTGTTTTGGAGAGTGCTGAACCTGGAGATCTGGATGAGGATGTTTTTTGATAAAGATCCTAGACCTCTGACAAAAGAAAAAAAAACCTCACCTTCGATATTGATAGGTAAGAAAAAATATCTGCGCGATCTTATTAAAACCGAGGTTTTTGACAAAGGCGATGACTACGTCACAAAGATTAGCACGTATGTGGCGGACAGAATGAAAGAAAATACAAATAACAGGAAATGGTTTGCAGTTATCTCGGAGAAAATAGTAGCGATAAGTCAGGGTAGGTCTTATTTCCTGTGGGAGATTCATCCTAAATTTTTAGCCAGATTTTTATCAAAATTTGTATCACGAACTCCATATGGAATCGGTCTTGGGAGTCCCTGGACCATGCAACTTGCCATAAAAGAAGCCGGTCTAAGAAAGATACTGTTTGCAACGTTTGTCTCTGCGATAACAAAACCGTTTGGAGTAAAAGGAGTGTTTTACCGGATTGCAGGACGCGAGATTGCTTCGATAGACGGTCCTACCGAATATTCTTTATATCCTTCTAACGTCTCGGCTAAGCTTGGGCCTAAGAATCCACAGGTTGTGGCAGAGATACTTCACGTAAATATAAATGAGCGTCTTAAGGACAAAAACTTTCAGGGCGTGGTCATACTTGACGCTAATGATCTTGGACGGGATGTGCTTGGCAATTCAACAAAGTTAAAGAACAAGCTGATCGAGGATATTTTCAGAGACAATCCCATGGGCCAGGGCCGCGAACAAACCCCGATTGCTGTCGTTTCTTAAATTATCTTCTTTCCAGCCTCATTTTTAAGCTATAATTCTTACATCGTGAAAAGCAAAAAACTTTCTAAAAAAGACGTAGAACATCTTGCAAAATTAAGTCAATTAAAACTTTCGGCTAAAGAGATCGAGAAATACGAAAAACAGCTTTCCGAGACATTAGATTACGTTGACAACCTGGATGAATTAAAAACAAAAAACGTAAAAGAAGCACACAGTGTGACAAATTCGAAAGATGAGTTTTTCGAGGATGGCGAAGAAAACAAGAGAGGATTAGATGAGAATAAGGTCTTCGGAAATTCAAAAAAAACAATGAATAATCAGTTTGTAGTCGAAAGAATACTTTAAATACATGAAAATACTGGGGAATTCATACCTTGAACTGCTGGAGCTAATGAAAACAAAGCAGATTTCTACAAAAGAACTCCATGAGTATTTTCTAAAGAGAGTTAAAAAATTCAACAAAGACTTAAATGCGTTCATAACTCCTCCAGAAGATGTAGTAACGGAGGGCGATATGCCGGTAGCTGTAAAGGACAACTTTAACACCACAGGGCTTAGAACAAGCGCCTCTTCTAAAGTACTTGATGACTACATTTCTCCATATGACGCAACCGTAGTAAAAAACTTAAAAACTTCTGGTAGCTATGTTTTCGGAAAGACAAATATGGATGCATGGGCACACGGTTCCTCAACCGAGACCTCAGACTACGGCCCAACCAAGAATCCCTGGGATACTTCAAGAGCTCCCGGCGGATCATCAGGCGGATCAGCAGCTTCTGTAGCGGCATATCTTGCACCTGCAGCTATAGGTTCAGAGACAGCTGGTTCTATAAGACAACCCGCTGCATGGTGTGGCACTGTTGGATTAAAACCTACCTACGGAAGAGTTTCAAGATACGGAGTTGTAGCTATGGGATCTTCTTTTGACTGTCCGGGTCCTATCACATTAACTGTTGAGGATTCAGCATATATTCTGTCCAAAATCGCAGGAAAGGACGAATACGATGCAACAACATCGACAAAATCAGTGCCAGATTATATCAGGGCCTTAAAATCGCCAAAAAAATATAAGATCGGCATTCCTCAAAGTTACTTCGACACTGCGGACAAGGAAGTAGTTGAAAAAATAAACGAAGCAGTTAAGGTTCTTGAAAAACTTGGACACAGCGTAAAGAAAATAAAGCTCATAGATCCAAAATATGCGATCTCCGTCTACACAATTCTTCAAAGAGCAGAAGTTTCATCCAACCTTTCCCGGTATGACGGGATAAGATACGGCAATGACCGCTCTAATTTTGGTGAAGAAGCAAAAAGAAGAATAATGCTGGGAACATATACCTTATCCCACGGGTATTACGATGCTTATTACAAAAAAGCCCAAAGAGCACGTGCTCTTGTCATAGACGATTTTGAAAAGGCTTTTAAAGAAGTAGATCTGATACTAGCTCCGACAGCTCCTAATACAGCATTAAAACTCGGGGAGTTTGAAAAGTATCCCTTTTTTGGTGAACTGATGGATATCTTAAATGAACCGGCTGCAGTAGCCGGAATTCCTGCAATCACAGTTCCGGTTGGTAAATCAAAGGAAAATCTGCCATTCGGGATGCAGGTAATGGGAAAGCAGTTTGACGAGGAATCAATCCTCGATCTGTCTCATCAGTTTGAAAGAGAGACCGAGTTTTTCGGCATTACCAAAGAGTTATTAAAAAAGTATCCGGATTAATATGAATAAATTTGAAGCAGTAATAGGACTGGAAATTCACGTAGAACTTTTAACAAAATCAAAGATGTTTTGACAGTGTTCTGCGGACTTTTTTGGAAAAAAACCAAACACCTTGGTCTGTCCTGTATGTCTGGGACTGCCGGGTGCCTTACCGGTTCCAAACAAAAAAGCAGTAGAGTGGACGATAAAAATAGGAAAAGCCCTGAACTGCAAGATAAACCCGTCCTCAAAGTTTGATCGGAAGCATTATTTTTACCCGGATCTTCCTAAGGGCTACCAAATCAGTCAGTACGACGAGCCGGTTGCAGTAAACGGATATCTTGAAGTAAACGGAAAAAAGCACGGAATTACGCGGGTTCACCTCGAAGAAGACACAGGAAAGCTCACTCACGAAGGAAAAGATTCTCTTGTGGATTTTAACCGCTCAGGTGTTCCTTTGGTTGAGATTGTGACCGAGCCTGATTTTCAAAGCTCTGAAGAAGTAAAAGCGTTTTTAGAGGAGCTTCATGCCATCGTAAAATATCTGGATGTATCCGACGCCAACCTGGAAGAGGGATCGATGCGCCTGGAACCTAATATCTCAGTAAGAGCTGAAGGTGAAAAGAAACTGCCGGATTACAAAGTTGAGGTTAAAAACATCAACTCATTCCGGTACGTAAAAAAAGCGGTGGATTTCGAGATAAAACGTCAGTCGGGCTTACTAAGCAAAGGGACAAAGCCCGTGCAGGAAACAAGAGGATATGACGAAAACAAAGGAATCACGGTCTCACAACGCACAAAAGAAGAAGCGCAGGATTACCGTTACTTTCCTGAGCCGGATATCCCGCCTATGAATTTCACGCAAACCTACATTCAGGCAGTAGCTGTCCCCGAACTACCCTCCCAAAAAGTAGAAAAATACCAAAAAGAGTATGGAGTAAGAGAAAACGAGGCGTTTCTTTTAACAAGAGAGCAGGAAACAGCAGTTTTTTTTGAAAAAGTCCTTCTGATGATTAACGATAAGAATAAATCACAAAAACTCGCAAACGTAATAGTAAATAAGAAAATAAAAATAGGAGGCACTGCAGAGGAATTTATAAAGAAATTCGAAGAGACCTCAAAAGAAAAAGAGACCGATACTCAAGCACTTGAATCTGCTATAGTTACTACGCTAAATGCCCACAAGCAGGAAGTTGATTCTTATAAGGCCGGAAAAGAAAACGTGATAATGTTTTTTGTCGGCCAGGTAATGAAAGAGATGAAGGGAAACGCTGATCCACAAACCGTAAAAACCGAATTAGAGAAGAAATTAAAGAAAAAATAATATGTCATTTGTACATCTCCATAATCACACAGAGTTTTCTCTTCTAGACGGAATGGGCCGCATGGAGGACAGCATAAAAAAAGCAAAGGAGCTCGGTATGACGGCCCTTGCTATCACGGACCACGGTGCGTTATACGGAGCTTTTAAGTTTTATCTCAAGGCAAAAGAATACGGAATAAAGCCGATAATCGGAGTTGAGGCCTACAAGGCAAAGAACTCAAGGTTCGACAAGCAGCCAAATATTGACAGGGACCAGAATCACCTTCTCCTTTTGGCAAAAAACCTAACCGGATACAAAAATCTCATAAAAATCGTAACTCTTGCACATCTCGAAGGCTATTACTACAAACCAAGAATTGATTTTGATCTGCTTGAAAAATATCACGAGGGCTTAATCGCAACATCCGGCTGCCTTAAAGGGGAACTTGCCCAGCTGATATTAGAAAACCAGTTTAATGAAGTGGAAAAGATCCTCCAAAAATATCTTAATATCTTTGGAAAGGATTATTATTTAGAGATTCAACGGCACCCCAACATGCCGGATCTGGATAAAGTAAACGAACACTTGATAAAGCTCTCAAGAAAGTTTGCAGTTCCTTTGGTTGCCACAAATGATGTCCACTACATAGAAAAAGAAGATGCATACGCTCAGGAGATACTGCTATGCATTCAATCTCAAAGGACCATATTGGAACAGAATAGACCGTTGTCAATGTATGAAAACCCCGACTACTACTTTAAAAGTGCCTCGGAGATGAAGGGTTTATTTCTCGATCTCCCGGAAGCGATAGAGAATACCGTAAAGATTGCGGATGAATGTGATCTTGAGATTCCGTATGGAAAGTGGATCCTGCCGAACTTTGAGACGCCAAAAGGCATGAAGCCTGAGGACTTCTTACGCGAACTGGTAAAGAAAAAAGAATCCAGGTTGAAAGACTCAGATGGAAAAGAAGTGCAGGATAGGTTGAGTTACGAATTAGACATCATTACAAACAAAGGTTATTCGACCTACTTTCTTATAGTACAGGACTTTGTAAACTGGGCAAAAAATAACCAGATTATGGTTGGTCCGGGAAGAGGATCGGTTGCAGGCTCGCTAGTCGCCTATGTACTGGGAATAACAGATATAAACCCCATAGAATACAACGTGCCCTTTGAAAGGTTTTTGAATCCCGAAAGACCCACACCTCCTGATATTGATATTGATTTTGCAGATATCAGACGGGACGACGTTCTCCATTATGTAAGAAATAAATATGGCGAGGATAAGGTAGCCCAGATCATTACTTTTGGAACAATGGAGGCGAGGCTTGTAGTCAGAGATGTCGCTCGAGCATTGGGATGGTCATATTCACAGGCGGATAGAATCGCAAAGATGATTCCTACCGGAAAACAGGGTTTTCCTATGTCCATCGCGCAAGCCCTTGAGGAATCAAGCGTGCTGAAGTTCGCCTACCAGACCGAACCTGAAACCAAGAAACTACTGGACATAGGGCAGAAACTTGAAGGGCTTCCAAGACATGCTTCTACCCACGCTGCAGGTATTGTTATCTCGGATAAAGAACTTACGGAGTATGTTCCTCTTCAAAAGGAAAACAAGGAGGGCAAGATTATCACACAATATGACATGTACTGCATGGACCTAAATGCGGTTTCCGACAACAAGGCTGTGGGATTGCTCAAGGTCGACCTTCTTGGACTTAGGAATCTTACTATCTTGGAAAAAACTCTTAAATATGTCGAGCAGACCGCAAAGAAAAAAATAAATATACACGAAGTTCCTCTTGATGACAAAAAAGCATACGAACTTGTCAGCGAAGGAAATACTATCGGGGTTTTTCAACTCGAGTCTTCCGGTATGAGAAGGTTGGCCAAGGACCTCAAGCCAAACAAGCTAAGCGATATCATCGCCATGGTCGCATTATTCAGACCCGGTCCTATGGAGCTTATTCCTATCTTTCTTGAAGGAAAGAGCAAGCCTCAAAGTGTCAGATACCTTCACCAGGACCTGGAGCCAATCTTAGCTGAAACCTATGGAGTTTTGGTATATCAGGAGCAGGTCATGGAACTTGCTAATAAGCTGGCAGGCTACAGCATGAGTGAAGCAGATAACTTCAGACTTGCAGTAGGAAAAAAGAAAAAAGGTTTGATGAAGATAGAAAAAGATAAATTCATAAGAGGTGCCATAAAAAACAGGTACTCCAAAACGCTCGCAGAAAAGGTCTTTAACTTCATTGAGAAATTTGCAGCATACGGATTTAACAAACCCCACTCTACTTCATATGCCCTTATCGCCTACTGGACCGCATACATGAAGGCTAATTACCCTGCGGAGTTTATGACAGCATTGCTTACTGCGGAACTACAGGGTATCGCCGGTCCCCAAAGAGAGATTAAGATGGCACAGGCGCTTGAGGAATGCAGAAGAATGAAGATTAAGGTGCTCCCGCCCGACATCAACAAATCGTTTGAAAGTTTCCGGATCGAGGGCAGCGGTATTCGTTTCGGGTTGTCTGCTATTAAAAATGTAGGGCATGCTGCAATAGAATCAATAATCGAAGCCCGGGCAGATGGTGAGTTTGCAGGTTTTAAGGATTTCTTATTGAAGGTTGATCTTCGGAAAGTTAATAAGAAAACCGTAGAGAGTCTGATAAAGGCTTCGGCCTTCAGCAAATTTGGAAACAGGGCAACACTTCTTACGATCTATCCACAGATAGTAAAAGAAATAGCAGAGTTGAAAGTCGACAATGAAAAAGGGCAGTCCGGATTATTTGAGACTTCCGGTTTCGATCAGACTCTGGTAGATGATTTTACAGAACTAAAAGAATTTTCAGAGGATGAGATCTTTGCAATGGAAAAAGAAGTCATAGGATTTCTTATCAATAAAAACCCTCTGGAAAAGTTTAAGGAAATCGTAGAAAAAAAGGCAACTAAAAAAATCGGAGAAATTTCAAAAGATGACCTGAATGAAAAGCTTGTCTTGGTCGGCATTATAAGCGGCAAGAAGATTATTAAGACCAAGAAGAACAATGATGAGATGGCTTTTGTGACCCTATTTGATGAAACCGGATCTGTGGAGACAGTGGTCTTTCCAAATCTATACCAAAAACTGTCAAATGTGCTAAGTATTAATCAGGTACTGATCTTTAAAGGAAGCGTAACAGAAAAGGACGACAGGATCTCGCTTATAATGGACGTCGCGATGAAGTTGTCATAAGAAAAAGGAATGCAGGAATTCGTAAAAAAGGTCGCTTTTAGGAAGATTAACAAAAACAAAGAAAAGAAATTTGAGATGAATCCTGTATACTTTAATGTAGGCTTTTACCTGTTGGTTCCGCTTTTATTGGGCATATTTATCGGCTACCAGGCAGACAAAATGTTCAAGACCAAGCCTATTTTTGTCCTTATCGGAATCGGTTTTGGTACAATTAGTTCGTTTTACAATCTTTGGAAGTTGTTAAAGGAATAAGATTTTTTTAAATGAAAGAAGGACCTCATATAAGCATTAAACCGGAAGCGATTTTTACGCTAAACGGCTTCCCGGTGACCAACTCCTTGTTTTCAGCAGCGATCGTTCTGGTTGTTTTTTTAGTCATATCTGTTTTGTACTGGATCGAATCAAAGAGAAAAAACAAGAGTATGTTTTTTTACCTTGTTACCTTCGCGCTTCGTTCTACCTACATGTTTTTTAAATCGGTTTTCGGAGATAAGATAAATTATTTTTATCCACTTGTCGGCACATTTTTCTTTTTTATACTATTTCACAACTGGTTCGGACTTTTACCGGGAGTTGGAAGTATTTTAGTACCTGCTGTAGGCGAGCATGGACATGAGATGGCCCCTCTTCTTAGAGGAGACACTACAGATCTTAACACCACCTTTTCACTGGCTCTTATCTCTATACTATTCTCACAGTACGTAGGCGTTAAGCACCTTGGCCTTATCGGATATCTGAAAAAATTCATTAATCTTAAAAGCCCGATCGCTTTTTTTACAGGCATAATGGAAACGATCTCCGAGTTTTCTAAGGTCATATCCTTTTCTTTTCGTTTATTCGGAAATATTTTTGCAGGAGAGGTTATAATTACTATAATGGCGCTCTTGGTCCCTGTTCTGGCATCGTTTCCTTTTTTACTGTTTGAGGTTTTCATCGGATTAATACAGGCATTGGTTTTTTCAATGTTGTCTGCTGTTTTTTTCAGTATGGCAATGGAAAAGGCTCATTAGAAATTTATATAAAAGTGAAGGTATAGGGGGTGAACTCTATGACACCAGAATCAGCAAAACTATTAGCTACTGCTCTTGCAATCGGTTTGGGAGTAATCGGACCGGGAATAGGTATAGGAATCGTTGCAGGTAAGGCCGTGGAGGCGTTAGGGAGAAACCCTGAGGCCGAAGGGTCGATCCGCGCGACCATGATCTTAGGTATAGCATTCACCGAAGGATTGGCGATCTTTGCCTTGGTTATATCCCTTTTGATCAGATTTACATAAATCTATGGAAGGACTAGGAATAGATACAAAATTACTTATTGCACAGGCGATTAACTTCGCTCTGTTCTTCTTTGTATTCAGAAAATTTCTCGCTAAGCCGTTTATGAAGTTTCTTGATGAAGAAAAAGCAGGGCAGCTTGAACAGGAAAAAGCTTTTTCAAAGGCAAAAAAACTTGAAGAAGAGTCTTCGAAAAAAGAAGAGGCGATACTGACTAAAGGAAAAAAAGACGCACAGGAAATCATAACCGACGCCAAAGAATCTGCTGAAAAACTTAAGGAAGAGATACTGGCACAGGCAAGAACAGAAGCTGAGGAAATTAAAAAGAAAGCAAAAAAACAGCTGGATATCGAAAAAGAAGAAGTTTATGCAGACGCAAAGGACAAGGTCACAAAGCTAAGTTTCATTATAGTTCAGGATGCTTTGAAGGACGTACTTTCCGATGATCTGAAAAAAAAGATAACGGAGAGGATTCTTAAAAATTCCTCAAGGCGCTCCAGCATATCATGAAGATAAAGCCACGTCTGAAGGAAGATCTCAAAAAATATCTTCGTCAAAAACAGGAAGAGGAAGAGAAGAAGGTAACCATAACCGCGCCCTACAGGTTGAGCAGTGAAGAAGTAAAAAATATCATCAATCTTTTCCCCGAGCTAAAGGGAAAGCGCGTGACGCAGGTTCTCGATTCGTCATTACTGGCAGGGCTTACCATCCGCCACGGCAGCAAAGTTAAGGATCTATCGCTGAAAAACCACCTTATGAGTTTAGAAAACAGAATAAATGAGCTCGCTTGATGCATATATAAAGGAGATTGAAAAAGAGCTCTCCTCAAAAAGAACTTCCTCAAAAGAAGAGGAAGTGGGGACACTGCTTGAGGTAAGAGACGGGGTAGCTATAGCAGCCGGCCTTAAGGATGCATTTTATGGGGAGCTTGTAACATTCCAAAACGGTGTAAATGGATTTATCATCGATCTTACCGAGGATTCGGTAGGAATAGTTGTACTGGGTGACTATCTTTCACTTGAGGCAGGAACATTTGTAAAAGCTACAGGAAGGGTTCTTTCGGTGCCTGTTGCGGATAAATTCTTAGGAAGAGTAATCGATCCTTTGGCATATATTTTAGATGATGGAGGTAAGATCAAAGCTGACAAATTCTACCCGATTGAAAAGATAGCTCCCGGAGTCGTATTTAGAAAATCAGTGAGCGTGCCTCTTCAGACAGGAATAAAGTCAATTGACGCTATGATACCCATAGGTAGAGGACAGCGTGAGCTGATTATTGGCGATAGGTCGACGGGAAAGACTACTATCGGAATAGATACGATAATTAATCAAAAAGCAGAGGGAGTGATCTGCATATATTGCGCTATTGGACAGAAAAACTCCAAGGTAGCATCAGTGATAGAAACTCTTAAGAAGAACAATGCAATGGATTATACGATCGTCGTCTCTGCAGGCGCCTCTGACTCTGTGGCACTTCAATATCTAGCACCGTATTCGGCCACTGCTATCGCAGAATACTTTCTCGACAAGGGAAAAGACGTACTGATAATATACGACGATCTCTCAAAGCATGCATGGGCTTATAGGCAGATCTCTCTTGTTCTTCGAAGACCGGCAGGAAGAGAGGCTTATCCTGGAGACATTTTTTATCTTCACTCGCGTCTGCTTGAGAGGGCCTGCAGAATCGATCCGAAGTATGGTGGAGGCTCAATTACAGCTCTTCCTATCATTGAAACGCTTGAGGGAGATATTTCAGGATATATCCCGACAAATGTTATCTCTATCACCGATGGACAGCTATTCTTGGAAACAGAACTTTTTAACAGCGATATCCGTCCTGCAATCAACGTGGGTACTTCGGTTTCCCGTGTGGGAGGAAGCGCACAGACCAAAGCCATGAAGCAGGTCTCATCAGGATTGAAGCTTGATCTTGCCCAGTACCGGGCACTTGCAGCGTTCTCCCAGTTTGAGTCGGATCTTGATGAAGAGACCAAAAAATCCCTGAACCGTGGCGCAAAGGTGACTCAGATCTTAAAACAAAAAAAACATGAACCCTATTCTTTAGGTGAACAGGTCGTAGTCCTGTGGTCTGCCACTCATGGCTATCTAGATAAAATGGCAATCCACGAGGTAGAAAGTTTCGAAAGCAGACTAAGAGACGCTCTCCGCTCTAGGAAAAAGGATTTACTCAAGAAGATAAACAAGCAAAAGGCATTGGAAAGTATAGACGAAAAAGAGATTGAAAAATTAGTCAAAAGTATATGAATGTACGACAGGTAGGAAAAAAAATAAAATCTGTTTCAAACGTAAAGAAGATTACCAACGCAATGCAGCTGGTTTCTGCGGTTAAGATGAAAAAAGCTCAACAGCGCGCTTTGGAAGGCAGACCGTACCAGGAGTTGCTGGAAGAAGCAATCTATAATATTGTAGGAAAAGCCGAAAAGAACGCCTCGGAACTTTTGAAACTAAAACAGGGAGCAGCTAAAAAACTTTCAATAGTCGTGACCTCAAACAAAGGACTTTGCGGTTCCTTCAACGTAAGCGTAATCAGGTTTATAGCAAAAGAGATCCAAAAAGATCATGAGTTTGTTACGATCGGGAAAAAAGGAAGCATCTTGATAGCGTCTTTAGGGGGTAACGTTATAGCTGATTTTTCATCCTTAGACCTTATAGAAAGCGTTACTGCTGTATTTAAGATTGCTCTTGAGAGGTATCTTGCAGGTGAATATAAATCCGTAAGTCTGATATACAATAAATTTATCTCTACATTGCGCTATGATCCTGTCCAAAAGCAGCTTTTACCGTTTATTATGAGCGAGGTAGATCAGGATTCAAAAAAAGAGCTTAAAAATTACGAACTTGAGCCTGACGCAGAGACGATTTTAGATGCCCTGCTGAAGAGTTTCATAGAGGAGCAGATACGTCATGCTATAGTGGAATCTGAAGCCGGAGAACATTCAGCCAGAATGATCGCAATGCAGAATGCTACAGATAATGCAAATAACGTAATATACAATCTCACGCTATTAAAAAATAAACTTAGACAACAGTCTATCACTTATGAGTTGCTGGATATGATCACCGCAAAAGAATCAGTTGAGTCTATTTAATATGGCAAAAGGCAAGATTTCTGCAATACGAGGCGTAGTCATCGACGTGGAGTTTCCGGAAAAAAGTACGCCGAAGATATATGATGCGCTGCATGTAGAGATTGAAAAAGATGAGAAAAAGTACAGACTGGTACTTGAAGTCGAGGCGATTTTGGGAACAGGTCTGGTTAGAGCTGTGGCAATGGGAGAGGTCTATGGACTAAAACGCGGAGCAGAGGTCACAAACACACAAAAGCCGATCTCTGTCCCGGTAGGAAAGGAAACCTTAGGAAGAATATTTAATGTCCTGGGCGAAGTAATAGATGAACAGGGAGCTATTAAGGTCAAAAAAACACTGCCGATTCACAGAGAAGCTCCCACTCTAAGAGAGCAGCGGGTGGAGTCAAAGATCTTTGAAACAGGGGTAAAGGTGATCGATCTTATCGCGCCTTTTGTAAAAGGTGGAAAGGTCGCAATCTTTGGAGGCGCAGGAGTTGGTAAAACCGTGCTTATCCAGGAGCTAATTCATAACGTAGCTACTGCACACAAAGGAGTTTCGGTATTCACCGGAGTAGGAGAGCGTACGAGAGAGGGAAACGATCTTTGGGTTGAGATGAAAGAGACGAAGGTTCTCCCAAGTACCGCAATGGTCTTTGGGCAGATGAACGAACCACCCGGAAACCGTCTAAGAGTCGCGCTTACCGGTGTAACCATGGCAGAGTATTTCCGCGATGAAGAAAACAGAGACGTGCTCCTCTTTATTGACAATATCTTCCGTTTTGCACAAGCAGGTTCCGAGGTATCGGCACTTTTGGGAAGAATTCCCTCGGCAGTAGGGTATCAGCCTACACTTGCTTCTGAGATGTCTGCTCTTGAGGAAAGAATTACCTCCACGGAAAAAGGTTCGATTACCTCGATTCAAGCGGTTTATGTACCTGCGGATGATTATACTGATCCTGCTCCTGTTGCTACCTTTTCGCACCTTGATGCTTCTCTGGCACTGGAGAGATCTTTAGCCGAGCAGGCTCTTTTCCCTGCCATCGATCCATTGGTCTCGACTTCCCAGTCGCTTGACCCGGAGGTAGTGGGGGAAGAACATTATCAGGTCACAAAGGATGTACTAAAGACATTACAAAGATCTAAGGATCTGCAGGACATTATCGCAATCTTGGGAATGGAAGAGCTTTCGGAGGAGGATAAATTGACCGTTACCAGAGCCAGGAAGATCCAAAGATTCCTAACCCAGCCGATGTTCGTGGCAGAGCCGTTTACCGGTAAAAAAGGAAAGTTTGTACCGATCTCAGAGACTGTCCGCGGATTTAAAGAGATTCTAGAAGGAAAGTACGATAGTAAAAATGAAAACGCCTTTTATATGATCGGAAGCATTGATGAAGTTAAATAAAAAACATGCAGAAACTACATCTAAAGATAATCACACCAAATAAAATCGTAAGGGATGAGGAAATCCTATCAGCTACTGTTGAGACTGCTGAAGGCGAGATTACGGTTCTTCCAAGACATATGAATCTATTTTCCCTATTAGTTGAAGGGGTAATTACGATACGGGGAGAAAGAAACTCCGAGGACCACCTGGCAATAGGAGGTGGATACCTTGAGACCGATGGAAATCATCTGAATATACTTGTTTCCCGTGCATACCATCAGGATGAGATCGATCAGCAGCTTACCCAAAAGGCATTGGAACAGGCTAAAAAGATACTCACTACATCCAAGGATGACCAGGAACGACATGAGGCAAATCTTCTTCTTCGTAGGTCTTTGGTGGACCTCAAACTGCTTAAAAAAAGAAGGCCCCGAACTCATTGACGATTGAATTTATAGTAAAAAGAATGTATTTTAAATAGAATTATTGTTGTATTATGACATTAATCATTGTTGAATCACCCACAAAGGCCAGAACCTTTAACAGGATTTTAAAAGGAGAGGATTATTATGTTTTTGCGACCCTTGGACATATACGTGATCTTCCTACGAAAACAATCTCTGTAGATTACTCTTCGGAGTTTAAGCCCACCTACGAGATAATGAAGAAAAAACAAAAAGTAGTGGATCAGCTTAAAAAACTGGCGCAGAAGAATAAAGAGATAATCCTTGCAACAGATCCGGATAGAGAGGGGGAGTCGATCTCATACCACGCCGCATACATTTTAGGTTTTATAAAGGAAGAGTGGCCGAATATTAGCTATAAAAAAAATGATATAAAACTCAAAAGAATCGTTTTTCACGAGATCACTCAAAATGCTTTGAAGGAGGCTCTTGAAAATCCCGAGGAACTCCGCTTCAATCTTGTAAAGGCTCAGCAGGCCAGAAGAATTCTGGACAGGGTAGTAGGGTAT
>JANWJL010000027.1 GCA_025451885.1 Candidatus Microgenomates bacterium | reverse complement strand
TGGTGTACTAGATCGTTAGGTCGGTTTACGATCAACGGCTTATACCCGATGAGCCATGCATCTTCAGGAAACCTGAAAAAATCTGTCGTAGTCTTGCCGGGATGCTCAAGGTTGGGAGGAAGTGAAGTCCCGGTTGACTCAAAAACAAGGGTTTGAAGCTCGGGATGTGCCTTTTTCCAGTCATCTAATTTCGGTTCCTGAACTCCCGGGATGTCGATAGGTTTCAGGGCTTCTTTATCGGAAGTTTTTGCGAAAAAATAGGTCAAGATAACAAACAAAACAAGAAGAAAAACAAAAAGTCCGGTTAGATTTTTATTCACTTTCCAAGATTATATCGCAATCAGCTGTGCTTCACCAAGACCTTTTTTACCGGTTAACGGATCACCCGTTGAATGGGAGCTCTGACGAACTGCGGGACAGTGCGCGGCACATCCCTTAAGTATGTAGTGGTAAGTCTGTGTGCGGTGGATGCGACTAAACTGCCGATGAGGAAAGCGTCCTGCGGAACTTCGAAGAAACTTCCTCTTTCGCGGACAATACCGCGTTCATTTTCTTCCCAGCGTCGTTGGCGAGCGATGCTCTCCCGTATCGATCTTTCAACTTCAGCTCTTATCATGAGTATATTTTCTATTTTGAGTTTAAGAATTAGGTAAAAATCGCGAAAGAGTTGAGTATGAAGCAAGCTAGATTGTTAGAAGGCTTACATTTAATTTAACCAATCACTTATAAAATTGTTTTCCTATGATAAAAAAGGCGGGAAAAACAAAAGAAATATCGTTTATATTGCGCGAAAGCCGGGTGCTTTTATCGATCCGTATTATGACGTTGCTGATAGTCTCTCTCTCGTTTTTTCTGTTGATGCTGCTTCTCTCTACGCAGCTGGGGCCGGTTGTAGATGCAAGCCTGCTTGTGGCGTTAAATCTTTTATTTTTTATCGTCTTGGTGATTTTAACCGTCGTTGTAGCCTTTTTTGTAGTTCTTAAGTGGAATGCAGAGTATTACAAGATCACGTCTGATGGGATCATTAAGCAATCCGGAATTATTAAGAAACATGAGGACAGGTATGCATGTAGTTTTGTCGAAGGTATGACCGTGGACCAAGGTATATTGGGTAGACTCTTTGATTATGGAGATATCTCGATCTATGACCCTTCACAACAACAAAAAATTCACCTTATGAATATCCCTAACCCAAACCACATGGGAGTCCGCATAGGAGAAACCGTACAAAAAAGTAAGGAGAAATCAATTCCTCTGATGCCTGCAGACCACGAAATGACGTGAAAAGATCTTCTACATAAGCTTTCTTTTCTTAAATTTATATCCTATAATACCTGAGTGATAGAGCGTTCTGATAGGACAAAGCCTTATACAGCTACAGTGATCGGAGGCGCGGGTTCTGCCGGCAGGCGGCATGTGGAAGCACAGATCCGGCAGGGTGTTGATACTGCTATTTATGATATCGACAATAAAAGAGCTGTAAAAGCTGCTGAGGAGACCGGAGCCCATGCAATTCTCGATATAGATGAAGCTATAGGTTTTGCGACCGGCTTGGTCCACGTCACTACTCCTGATTACGCCCATACAGCACCTGCGTTACATGCTATTGAGGCTGGGAGAGCTGTACTTGTCGAAAAGCCTCTAACGACAAGGCTTGATGAATCGTTGCGGCTGCGGGATGCGTCTATTGATCTTGGAGTACCTGTGTTTGTCGGTGCTAATATGAGACTTCATCCCAATTTTGCCGCTGTTCGTCAGCAAGTACAGCAGGGAGAGATAGGAGAAATCAGGAAGGTTTCTGCTTCATATCTGCACGATATGAGGTGGGCGCGTAAAAATACTCCGTGGAGAAATAAACAAAACATACTTCTCGGTGGAGGCATCCATCCGATCGATCTGATGATGCATATCGTAGATGATAATGTTGACGAAGTGTTTGCAGTAGCGAGTTTGGGTCACGATGAAGAGTATAAACTACCTGATTTATATGAAATCTTTTTGATGTTTTCGTCAGGCATCCTGGGATACGTCAATGTAAATGCCCGTACCCCAGTCCCGGCGCATAAAATCGATCTGGTAGTCGAGGGAACGGAGGGATATTGCGAGACTGATAACGCTTTTAATTTATATAGGATTTTTAGAGGAAAAGAAGGCATAAGCCCGGCAGTAAAAGCAACAAAACCTATTGATACCTTTGCTGCTGAAATACAGATAATCAACGATTTTCTAAGAGGAATAAGGACGGACTATAAACCTGTGGCAGATATAGAAGAAACTGTGCGAGTAATGAAAACCGTGGATGCGATTGATCGATCGACCAGAAGTGGCTTTCCTGAAAAGGTCGAGGAAAAGATTTTGGGGTGACCGGCAAACGAATTTTTATACGTTGCCCAATTTATCAGTCTCTTTATTGGGTGTCTACGGATTCTTCTACTTCCTCCGGAGTAACCGGTTTAACAAACTGAAGAAGTTGGACAATCCCATAAGCAACTACCGCATATACTACCATGGCAATCAAGACAGGCCATTCAATAGTTGTGCCGCCTTTGGGAGCAGTGGTAATTCCAAGCACGCCGATAAACGGCCACACAAAAGGAGCACTTGCTGAATAGATAAGATTTGCAAAACCACTATATGGATCCGCTCCTGCAACTTTGAGAATAAATCTAAATGTAAGAAGTACCTCAATCACTCCTAAAAAGTACCAGACTACCTGATAGGTGCGAAAAATAGTTTTCTTTGTTTCAAATACTTGTTGCGGATGTCCTGTCTTTACTCTCGGTTCTTTGACGACTTTTTTAGTGGTAGTTACGACCTGCTTAGGTACGGAACTTGTGACTTCTGTAGTCTCTTCTACGTCTTTTTCCTCTGCCATATGAGCATTTTAGGAGTTGTTTTACTTTTTTGCAAGAAGTGAAGTTTGGGCTGACTGACAAGAAAACTATGTGGTTTCGACAAGCTTTGTTTCCATGCTTCTTATTTTTTGCATGACTGGACTATTTGCATTGATTCTAAGACCCGCGGATCTTGCATCCCTGGATTCATACACCGCTTTCAATTCATCCATTGATAGATTGTCAACTATTTGCTCGAAGACAAGACTGTCAGTAAGTCTCCCTTCCGCTCTATCCAGGCTCAAAAGTACTGTTTTTACAAAGATTTCCGCAAGAAGTCTAACCTTTGCTGTTTTTTCCATGTGTTCACCTGATTTGTGCGCGTTTTTTAAAACTATTTCACGTATTGGTATCGTGGCTAACCGCTCTTGAGTAACACTTGGAAGTCCACTTGCCCCTGGGACAACCGATTTTTCCAGCTCGTCAAAAATCCTGGTATGCTCCTGACCCATCATCATTACCACACTCACTTTTTCTTTCCCTTTTAATTTAGGATGGGAGTCTATTGCTTCCTTAATTTGAGGCCCAAGACGGGAGAGGATATAATCTTCTCTTTTTGCTTGCAGTTCTGCGTCATGACGAATATTTTCATCAATCTTTTGTAATGTTTCTTCCCAAGTCGCTCCTATAAATTCTGAAGACGGCCGTTCATAGGTGGCTTTCATTAACTCTTTTGCGAGATCGCTTTCTCGCTCCACATCAACAAAAACCACCTGTTTGTGAGAGGCAAATATCGTTTCCAGTACTGCATTGGAGGCTTCTTCATAAGGTTGTCCTTTACGCTTTTCTTTGTGTCCGTGATATAGACGAGTGTCTCCTTTTGCTATCGCTCTGAGTTCTTGAAGGTATCCTTCTGTCCATGAAAATTCTTCAGGAATGATGATATCGGCGGAACGCACCGTCTCACGGAACTTTCCAAAATCTCCCAGGTCTTCTCTTTTTGCATGACGGGAAAAAATGAGATGAAGTGAGACGTTAGGAGGGAGAAAAATCTGGGGCTCTTTTGGTATATCTGTTTCCTTGGGGATATCCATGTTTGGGGTGACCGACGGGGATCGAACCCGCGACATCAAGCTCCACAAGCTTGCGCTCTACCAGCTGAGCTACGGCCACCAGTGAGTATATTTTATCAACTTGCAGCTCGTTTCTCTACCCTGTTGTGACGTGCTACAATTGCTTATGCCTTCCAAAGCAACCCAGAAGAAAAAGAAAGACGAGGATGGCGATAACCTTGGTTTGAAATTTATCGTAGTCTTATTTTTCATCGCACTTCTTGGCTTCTCATACTTCATTTTGAGCCAAAAAAAGGACCAGCCTAAAAAACCTCCGCGTGCACGGGCTGCAATTCTGGGTGAAGAGACCGGCAATCCTGTCCGGGATCTTGCTGATCTTGGTAGACAGACTGAACAGGCAGTCATCAGTACCACCGAAGAAGTAAAAGAGGTCACCGGTCAGGTGCTAGGAGCAGTAGCAAGCAGTGCCGCGACATTTGTGGTAGAAAATGCAGGAGAAAGTCTCTTTAATCAGATCCGAAATCTGCCTCCCCAACAACAGGAAGAGATACGCCAGCAGATCTGCAGGTAATCAATCTACTGATCAGGCGCTATATAAAACATAGCCTGCCCCATAGCGTCAATTTCACTATCGGTTGTGTTATTGTAGGTTACTCTTAACTGTAATTTGTCGCCTTTTTTCACGTAAAGATTCTTTGGCCGGATGATCGGGATGGCATGCTTATCCTCTCCTTTTTCATCATGCTCAAGATTTAGTGATTTTATAAGCCTGCCGTTCAGTAGGACCTCGAAGGTTTCTGCATAATGATGTGCATGGGGTCCGATCAGAAGGATCTTTCCTGATTTTTCTACCACGTACGCAGGGTTAAGTGTATTAACCTTTGATGATTTGGGCGGAATAAAATAATCCCCCCACTGGCACGCTCCCAAAACATCTAGGAATAAAGGGAAATGATTTTTCAGAGTTGTATCTTTTTCTTGAAGGTACCAAAATGTCAGACGCAGTCTTACGTCGCTATGAGGATCGGGATGTTCGTTGTGATACATGATAGAGCTTACGGTATTTCCGTTTCTGGTCGGGTATCCGTAGCCCAAGGGAGCAAATCCTTCATTCAGTTCTTCACCGGAAGCAACGATAATATTGGGCATCCTTCCTTTACAAAAATAGGAGTATCCGGAGTCGATAAGGTCCACGTGGTGAAGTAGATCCGGGGGTCCGTTAACCACCTCGGGCTCAAATCCTATGACCCATGCCTTTTGAGGGAGCTTAAAATCATCCACCAGCATCATCCCGGGATGTTGCAGGTTGGCGGGAAGATTGATCGGCTTGGTCTCAAAGACATATTTTTTTAGCTGGGGATACTGTTTTTTCCAGTCTTCCAAAGTAGTCGGTTTTTCTTCGGTTATATCTAGAGGCAGCCTGTTCTGATTGTCTGTTTTGTATTTTTTAATACCTGCGATGCCGGCTAGTATCAGTATGAAGATCAACGCGATTGCCAAACGGTTGAAGCGTTTCTTTTTTATCGGCATCCTCACATGATATCAAATATCCCATCATTGAATTTCAAAATGAATTCTGTTATCCTGAATCTTCCTATGACGATCAAATATCTCGGCCATGCTTCTTTTTTGATAAAAACCAAGGATGCCCGCGTAGTAACCGACCCCTACGATCCCTCAATCGGGATGAAATTTCCTAAAGTTGAGGCAGAGATCGTCACCGTCTCCCATAGCCATGCCGATCACTCACGCGCTAATCTTGTAGGAGGCAGTCCCCATGTCTTTGACTGGCCGGGAGAGTATGAAAAAAGCGGCGTTAGAATCTTCGGGTATAAAAGCTACCATGATAAAGAAAAAGGTGCGCAGCGCGGAGAAAACATCCTGTTTAAGATCGAAGCAGAAGGCATCTCGGTGCTACACTGCGGCGATATGGGAGTGCTGCCGGATGACAAGCTTGCCGATGAGATTGGCGATATAGATATCCTACTGGTCCCGGTTGGCGGACACTACACTATAGACGCTGGTGAGGCAGTAGAGCTGATCAAACAACTGGAGCCCTCCATAGCAATCCCTATGCACTACAACCACTCCAAACTTGATCAGAAAGTATTTAAGGAAGTAGCATCGCTTGATGAGTTTTTGAAGAAATACGACGGAGCCAAATCCCCACCTGAAGATCAACTCGTAGTGAAAAAAGACGATCTTACCGAGGAATCCCGTCTGGTAGTCCTGAATTTTTAATTATCCACGAGCGTCCACACGATTCGTTTTACAAACACCGCCCGAATGTGTAGTATTGAAACCCCTGCAAAGGTTTAGAAATTAAAATCACCAATTACGAACTATGGCAAAACAATCTGACACTTTTAAGGTCCCTCCCCACGACATTCAGGCTGAAAAATCAGTACTCGGCGCCGTTCTTATCGACCCAGCCTCTGTCCATGTCACCATAGAATTCTTACGGCCCGAATATTTTTATGTACCGGAGCATGGAAAGATCTTCGGAGCAATGGTTACTCTGTTTGAAAAGCAACAACCGATCGATCTGGTGACCCTGAAGAATGAGTTGAAAAAGGAAGGAACACTTAAGGATATCGGCGGCACCGGATTCTTATCCGATCTTATCAATACCGTCCCCACCTCTGCCTATGTTCAGCACTATGCGCAGATCGTAAAGGACGACTGGACCAAAAGAAAGCTCATCGAGCTCTCATCGAAGATGGTTGAGCAGTCATTTGATGATAAAGGAGATGTACGAAGACTTTTGGATAATGCAGAAGTACAGATCTTCGGTCTCTCGCAAGAACACCAGACCAGTGATTTTATCGAACTTAAGGAAGCTCTGGCAGAATCCTTTGAACGGTTGGAGGAATTCATCAAACAAGGACTTCACCTACGTGGCGTCACTACCGGATTTCCTCAGATTGACCAGATGCTCTCTGGTATGCAGGACTCCAACCTCCTCATCCTTGCCGCGCGTCCCGGAATCGGTAAAACATCGCTTGCCCTAAACATCGCGCTGAACGCTGCTTTGAAAGAAAAGAAGGCTGTGGGATTTTTCTCACTTGAGATGAGTAAGGAAGAGCTTGTCGACCGTCTTTTGGTCGCACAAGCAGACATTGATGCGTGGAGGTTGAAGACCGGAAGGCTTTCTGATGAGGATTATAAGAGTTTGACCGAGGCGATGGGAGACCTTGCTGAAGCCCCGATCTTCATCGATGACACTCCGGGTAACTCGATCCTTGAGATGAGGACCAAAGCAAGGAAACTGAAGGTAGAAAAAGACCTGAAACTGCTGATTGTCGATTACTTACAGCTTGCTGACTCCGGCAGACGCTTTGAATCCCGCGTTCAGGAGGTCTCGTATGTCTCACAGGGTCTAAAAAATCTGGCGCGTGAGCTAAAGATTCCGGTTCTTGCGGTTTCACAGCTTTCTCGTGCTGTTGAACAGCGCGGTACCAAAAAACCTCAGCTTGCTGATCTTCGTGAATCAGGTGCTATCGAGCAGGATGCCGATGTCGTCTGCTTTTTATATATCGAGGATGAAAGTGAGGACCTTATGGATCAATCAAAAAAATTAGTGAAGTTTCTGATCGCCAAACACCGTAATGGTCCGACCGGTGAGGTAGATCTTGTCTTCAGAGGCGACAGGGTCCGCTTCTTCTCCGTCGAAAAATCCGAATAGGTTAATAAGGGTACAGTATTCTTCCTGATTTATTCATTACCACGGACTCTTCCTTTTTGGGGTTTTTCCCTTGAATATAAACTACGGCATCATCTACTTTTTTCATAAACCATACGTTTTTTACTACGACCTTCTTTCTTCTGCGCAGACCAGGCTGTTTTTCAGTAACTACTACAGTCGCTCCTCTTGTAGGTTTATCTACATCTCTAAATGCATCGTCGTAATATGCGACGGTTGTCCCCCGGCCTACAGCAGTTTGTGTGCCCCGACCGTAGCGCAAACTCCTAACTTCGAAGGCTCTTCTTGGTATGAGAAGAGTTGAGTGAAAAAAGCTAAAAAATTGGTCTCTCATTTTTTGAGCTTGGTGTTCGCTTTCTGGTTTTTTATCAAACCAGTGGTCTCTATAGTACCTTGAGGGAGGGAAGCGTGAAGATTCGACCGGAAACTCATGACGCATATTATTTTCCTAAGTGTTTGAATCGATGATAAGGATTGTAGGCTGCGTTTCCCATGACCCAGCGCGTTTCAGGAAAGGATTCTAATGCTTTGGCTACACGGACTCTCATCCTACTTCTGTGACCAACTACGGGGCTCTTCATAACTCGCCTCAATTCTTCTCTTCCTGTATAGAGCGCAAACATTTCTCTGTCGGTAAGTTCGTGGTCTTCAGCACTCCTTTCTTGCAATCTTCCTTCCACCCAGCCATCTACCAAACCGCTGACATAATCTCCAATCTGAAATTGGCTGACGATGTAATTTGCAATATTGAGGAATCCCCATGTGTCGCTTGACGATATGAGCTCTGTCCGTCTGAGCGCTGTGCTAAGAGCATGTACGTTTAGAAATGCCCGATTTGCTCCTTCTCCAGAGAGTCCATATGTCTGAAGTGCATTTAACTCCGCAAAAATTCCGACCCCAGCGTTTACAAAATCATTTCTTCGCTGTTTTGATTCTTTTTCTCGCAATGCTTCCTGTTCATGAAATGAAGGACGTCTTTCTGTAGTTGTCATACGAAGCTATTATAGACCTTCGTAGTGGTCTGTCAAGGGAGTGTCGAAAAATCCGAGTAGTTATTCCTCTATGGAAGTTTCTAGAACGTAGCCTTTATCGTTTCCGATAAGCACGCTTACCTTTTTTCCTTCAGTAACTCCTGATATAAGCATGCTTTGTTCACTCTTCTTAAGTAAATGCGCCTCTTCGATGACTGTCTTTTTTCTTTTTCTTAAGCCTTCCCGTTTTTCTTTTATGACGACCCGGGGAAATTCTTTAATATCGTAATAGATTAATTCATCCGACGCTCTTACAAGACGGGAGTCATACCAGGTAACCTCTGTCCCGCCTTCACCAATGACGCCTTTTGTACCGGTACCGTAAAGCCCGGACCTTACCATTTTCAGTTTGGTTGCTTTGCCTTCATCAATAATTGCTCTAAAAAAGGCTGTGGCGCGGGTGCGTGCTAGACTGTAAGTTGTAGTTTCTGGACCTCTTGGGGCTTCTGCTGACATGTAAATAGTATATAACGTGGCCTTGTGAAAGTCCAATTTAGCGTATCACTTCAGCTCTGTGGAGCTCTCTAGCTAATCTTTTCATGGTCCTTTTGGAAAGACCGTGAAGTCTGTAGATAGTTGTCGTATTAATAACATCCGGACTTCTGGGAATCTGGATATTAGGACCTGTATGGATTGTTCTTCCGTTCGGCGTGATCTCCACAGGGTTTATATACAATCCCTGATTTTGAGTGTCTGCAAATTTTGGTATTAGAAGATTTACGATCTGATATGTGTGTCTACTCCTGGGATCACGAACCACTGCTTTTTGAGCGTGGTAATTGTCAACCTCCCTGTATTGTACAAAATCCATCGCGATCTCCACGACTCTTTTTGTAGGTCTTATTAGTTTTTTTAGTGGGCGCTTTTTCAGTTCTTTTACAGTACTTGCTCTTTCAAATGGATTGAATGCTTCTTTTGCCATGACGGAGCATTATAACAATACGCGGGTCTATCCTCAACTCCCTACTATACGTAATCCTCGTGTTGAGTGACAACTGGTTCGAGTTCAAAGGAGCCGTCTTTTTCTATGACTAAAAAGACTTGTTCGCCTTTTCTTGAGCCTTCGACGATGACCGAATTCATATAGGGAGATATTTTAGTGACCTTTTCTACTACAGCCCTTTTTTTGCGGTGAAAGCGCTTGGTTTTTTGTTCGATAACGACAGTGGGTTTGTCTTTTCTTGGATCTGTGGAATCTTGTTTATACAAAGGTCCTCTCCATTTATAGTCGTAGTAAAAGATCTGTGAATCCCCCAGCTGCATCGTCACGCCCATGCCGTATTTCTTAAGTCCGGTTGACCTTCTTCCTTCGGTCGGCTCACTAGGAGACAGCATACGGAAGAATGATTCCGATTCAGATACCCGGGTGATTTTTCTGTGGGGAAATGGTCTTTCCTGCTCTACTGCCATAGGACGGATTATACATCCGCTCTTTATCAAAATCCACCCTCAAACCTCCTCCACCAGCTGATAAATCCTCATCTGCAACGCCCTCGAAAGCTTCCCTAAGACTTTGATAGTCGGATTCGCCTTCCCCTCCTCGATCCGAGCCAAATATGTTCGGTCTATGGCAGACAGAAAAGCAAGTTTTTCCTGTGAAAGTCTTTTCTTTTTTCTTTCTACCGAGACCTTATTGCCTAGTCTTTTATAGAAAAAGTTTCCTCTCATAATATCACCTCCTTTTGAGGAATTTTATTAGCATCCTGTGATTCAATCATTGACTGTCATGTCAATGACTTTTATAAGCCTTGTGCTAAAATAGTGTCGATGACTTATTTGTCCGAGGCTCTAAAAAAGTACTATTGCAAGGAGGGAAACAAGCTCGTTTTCCAGAATAAATACAGCCTTAATCAGTTGGCCCTAGAAATGTGGGAGAGGCTTGATTACTCTGGTATGGATCCCAGCGTTCTATCCAGAGTCCTATCTGGCGAAAGACTCTTTACTGAAATTCAATTAGAAGTATTTTGTCAAATTTTAGGACTTCCTTTTCAAGATGTCGAGGCTTTAAATCAATCCTTGCATAATTCAATGGTTTCAAGATATGGAAGATGGTTTTCCTTCTCTAAATTAAGTCTAGATACCATCGATTTCATAGATAGTTTGTTAAAAACAGGTCAAGACTTCTTAGAAAATGGAAAATATCATGAGGCGAATGAGGTAGTTTCACCTGTAGAAGACTTCTTAGAAAAAATGTTAAAAAACAATACGAAAACCCTTCTCCAAGCTAAAATCTGCGATCAATTATCAACAGTAGTTTATTTTAAAGGTAAAAGTGTAATCGCCAAGAGTCCCGCCGGAAGAGTTCTTAATGATATCACCTTGTCGGTATCCAAATTAAAAAAACTCTTTTCTTATTTTAGAAACGAGCAAACTGAAATTAGGATTAATAGTCTACTAGCTCATGGAAATTATATTGCTGGCGGATATACTAATAATTCCGAGAGAGAACACTTATATAAGGATGCAGTAAAGTACGGACATCGCGCTTTCATAAAGCTGCCATACTCCAATTTTGACAAACTTTTAGTTATGAGAGTGGTCACCATAAGTACTATTTATTTGCAGGATGAGTTAAATTTCATGCAGATTAAAGATCTCATGTTAAAGAATCTAAAACTTTTTCCCAAAGATCAATTTTTTTATGGATCTTACTTATTTAATACGATTTCGAATGGGATGCTTTTGTTTAGAATGTCAAAATCTAATAAAGTTAGGGAGCTGTCTAAGAAATACTTTTCAAAAACTTTGCGGGGAGGCCATATGACAGAACTATCTGATATAAGAAGCGGGCTAGAGACTTATCTAAGACTCGGGATTAAAGAGGACCGAATCGAAAACAAAATTAATCGTGGATTACAAATAGCTTCTGAAGAAAATTATCCTAGACATTTTGAAAGTATTAAAAAAATGGCTAGTAAATTATTATAAATTGATGAAGAGAAGTCTTAAGAATATAAAAATTGAGGTTTCGGCGCATGGTCCGTTGTTAAAACGATTGATTAAGCCGAGTGATAATAAGGGAAGATTGGTGAATATGAACTACGTTTGGCTTAAGAAAAATGAAAAAACGCTTCCTCACACTCATACTGATAGTGAAGAATGTTTTGTTTTTCTCGATGGTAAGGGGGCAATAACTGTAGGTAATAAATCAATTGAAGTTAAAAAAGGAGATATTATTACTGTTTTCCCTGGGGAAAATCATATCGTGCAAAACGGCAATGAGTCTTTGCTACGCTTCATCACCTTTAGAACTTTACTTAAATAAGGCTGAGCGTTAATTGAGGCGTTTGCGAAGCTCATGAATATCAGATGCGAAACCCGAAATCACTAGATTGATTCTTCCATTGACCCACTTAAACTCTTTCTTCACTTCCTTTCGCAATCCGTCTATTTCTTTCTTTAACAAAGTTGTTTCTTTTTGAATCATCAGAGGTACTTCTTCACGAATTATTTTACGTGTTTCCTGTTGAATCTCTTCTCTGACAAGAGATCTTATCTGCGCCAGGTCTTTTTTGGTTAGCATTGGAGATTTATATTACCGACTCTTCGAAAACATTTCAATGGATTATAAGCCGAGGTATTGGGAGGCGGTTTCGTACTGCTTTTGGGTGATATGCTTGGCGCGTAGGCCGTATTTGAGCAGTTGTTCTATCGTAAAGGCTGCGTAGACTTTTATTCCTTTGTTTCTTAACATATCCATCCCGCCCTGCTGCCGGTCCACAAGTACTACAATATCAACGAGTGTAAAACCAGCTGCTTTTGCTGCCTCCGCTGCTTCTACTTTGGTGTCTGCCTTGGTGACCAGATCGTCGACGATCCTTAGTTTTTTTCCTTTTCCATCAACCCCCTCTTTTTTGACAATTTTTCTGGTTCCATCTGAAAATTCTTCTTTGTCAAATATATCCTGGCGCGCTACACCTGCTGTTTTTGCATACGATTCGGCAAGAGGATCCCCAGCTTTGGGGATTCCGGCGCAGACATCAACCGGCTCTTCGTTTTCGCCCATCTCTTTAAAAACTACGCCGATCTGATCAAGGATTTTTGAGGGAAGGTTTCTAAGATTGATATAGATCGGGGAAAGTGGCGCCTCAATATTGGTCTCATGTGATTTGAGTGCGTATTCCTCATCGGTCTGAGCAAAATCTATAGGGCTGGTCGGCCGTTCCTCTTTATAAAGCTCGTGTTTACCGTCTCCAAGATCTCTTCTTTTGGGGACCGGTGCATCGATCTTAGAAGTAAACAAAAGATCTGCCAGTTTCTCCTGCTCTTGAGTCAAATTCTCCGGAGATTGTTTAGGATTATTATCCACAGCTGCCATAAAGTTCAATCATTATACAGTACCTGATATATTGCTTTTCACGGACAAATTTATTACAGTTAATTCTCGATGAACACTACTCCTTTTTACGATCCGACTATTTCGTATGAAGATAATTACCAAAAAGGCCCGTTTGGAGCCTTTGCAAAAGCCGATAAATTCCAGCAAAAAGGTGCGCCGGATTATGAATTTCTCGGGCAAAAGGTGTATCTTCCCTTTGGGATTCCTGCAGGACCACTACTGAACAGCAACTTTGTAAAAGCAGCCTTTCAAAAGGGCTTTGATGTCTGTGTCTACAAGACTGTACGCGCTGACATATTCCCGTGCCACCCATTCCCCAATGTACTAGCCATCCATTTTGACGGCAAAGACCTTACCTTAAAACATCTTGAAGACACCGTACTTGCTGATAATAAGTACGAGGACCCGATCTCGATCACCAACTCGTTTGGAGTCCCTTCGCGCAAAGCTGAGATTTGGCAGGAAGATGTAAAAAAAGCAATTTCTTATGCCGGGAAAGGTCAGCTTATGATCTTAAGCTTTATGGGCACGGTAAAAAAAGACCAGTCTCAGCAGGAATTTATCGATGACTTTGTATTAGCGGCAAAACTTTCACAAGAAACTGGTGCAAAGGTCTTGGAAGCTAATCTTTCCTGCCCCAACATCGGAAATGAGGGTCTTGTCTGCTACAACCTTGAGGTGACAAAGAAGGTGACCGAGGGAATCCGCAAAGTTATAGGAAATACTCCGCTGGTCTTGAAGATTGGATACTACCGAGACGATAAAGATCTTGAAAAGTTTGCAGAGATCGCCAATGAGTATGCCGATGATATCGCGGGAATCAATACTTTACAGGCTTCGGTAGTCGATAAGGATGGGGAACAGGCATTGCCAGGTCCGGGGCGATTGAAGAGCGGAGTTTGCGGACAGGGCATTAAATGGGCAGGTTTGGAAACAGTAAAAAAACTCAAAAATATCCGAGAAAAACGTGGATTTTCTTACAGTATCACTGGTGTAGGTGGCGTCACCAGGCCCCAGGACTATGTTGTGTACCGTAAGGCAGGTGCTGACTGTGTGATGAGTGCTACCGGCGCGATGTGGAATCCTCTTCTTGCCCAACAGATTAAGGAACAAGCACCTGACCAGAACCAGGCTTGACCAAAATCTTCCTGTTTTCAAAAACCCTTGTTCCTCTTATATATACTTCTTGGATTTTGCCTCTGACCTTCCAGCCATTAAACGGAGACCAACCGCATTTCGTCAGCAACTCGGAATTTTTGATCTCTGATTTAGCGTTTCCGTCAATTATTGTCTTGGTGTTTTTTTCTTCTGGGAGTCCCAGGATTTTTCTAGGACTTTCATAGCAGAGCCTGATGATTTCATTGGTTGAAACCCTTTTATCAGACAATAAAAGGGGCAAAGTTGTCTCAAGTCCCGGCACTCCGAAAAGTGGAGGGTCCGCCTCCTTCTCTTTTTTAGTATGAGGTGCATGATCCGACTCAACTACGTTGATTTTCTTGAGATTTTTCCATAAAAACTCTTGATTTTTTTTGGATTTAAGCGATGGTTTCATCCTGCCGTATGGACCTAAAGTCTTTACGTCATCTTCTGTAAGGAATAGGTGGTGTGGAGTAACGCCACAGGTCACCGGTAGCCCTTCATCTTTTGCTTTCAAGATGGGTTTCAGCTCGTTTTCAGAGGAAACATGGCAGACATGAACCGGTCTTTTGAATTTTCTTACCATCTCCATCACCTGTCCGATCACATCTTCTTCTGCATGCACCAAAATCAGTTTATTTCTAGGCCAATTTTTCATTACTATTTCCAATATTTGCGTGTTGATAAGGTAATCGCCTGTCGTGGGGTTTAAATACAACTTGATGCCAAAGACTTTGTCTTTTATTTTTTCAAATTCAGCGATATTGTTCCCTAGGGATCCGAAATAAAACCCGGTGTCGCAGACTACTTTTGTTTTAGCGCTTTTAATTTTTTCTGCAAGTTGCGAACTATGAGTTATGGGTTGTAGATTGTTGGGCATATCAAAAACTTTGGTAAATCCTCCGGCTAAAGCAGCTGAGGTGCCGGTATAAAAATCCTCTTTTTCGGTCTGCCCCGGATCCCGTAGGTGCACATGCATATCAATCAATCCCGGGAGTGTAATTTTCGCCATGTATGCATTATAAAGTATGAATTATCAGAGGTTGAATATTGAAGGTATAATGAGAGTGTGTCTTAATCTCATGAAAAAAGCATTTTTTATATTTGTCTTGGTTTTGGCTGCGGTTTTTTTGATTACAAAGACCTACGATACGGTCCGTTTCAAGCAGAATTCCGACCCGTTATTTCTTCTTTCAGAATCCATTGCAGATTCCTGTAAGGGTGTAAAAAGTAGGTTTAATTGTTACGATGACGAGACCTTAAAACTCATGGATCCTCCCAGATCGCTTTCGATGAAGGAAGCCTTTGAGGTAGCAAAGTATCTCCAGGCACGATACTATCCCAGCTGTCACTCTTTAGCACACCGGATTAGTGGTAAAGAGGTACAAAAAAATCCCGACAAGTGGAAGGAGGTAATCTCACACTGTCCAGAAGGTATTTGCACAAGCGGATGTGTCCACGGAGCGATGGTACAACGCTTTAATAAGGATAGTTTTACAAAGCAGGAGATTGATGAACTTGTGCCGGAATTTAAAACGATCTGTTTTCTCAATAAGCAGGCGTCACCATTTGAAGTTAAATCCTGTTACCATGGCCTAGGTCATCTTGTAATGTTTACTACTGCGGGTGACGTGCACCGCTCCTTAGCAATCTGTGATCAGGTTTCGTCGACCACCTATCTTAGTTATCCCTGTTATAGTGGAGTTTTTATGCAACTTTTTCGCCCTTTTGATCGTGAGGATCAGGCAGTGGTAAAGGAGATGCGAGAAAAGATCAAGGATGTCCCATCCTTCTGTAAAAATCTTGCCCATGAGAAGCGTGCTGTATGTCTGATAGAAACCTGGCAAACTCTTGTTGGAAAGGAATCCTTTAATCCTGAGGCGGCTAAACGATTTTGTTCGGAAGCCTTTGATCAGTCTGATCCTTTAACTTTTACCTGTTATGATTACTTGATTGGTCTTCAGATAAATAGACTGCTTGTCCATCCCGAAAAGGCCTTTGACTACTGTCATAGACTTTCTAATGATCTAACTGGGAGTTGTCTTGGTTTGGTAGGATCGAAATTTATTGATGTTGGTCGAGTCCATATTGATAAAGCGCTGGATTTGTGTGAAAGTGCCGGGAAATATAAAGAATCGTGTTACCAAAGTCTGTCGCAGGGGATAATCTTTAATCTTGTATGGGGATCTGATGAACAAAAAAACTACTGTGATAGACTTCCAGTGGCTTACAAGCACTTTTGTAAACCCTCTACTACAAAGTGGTTTTAATCAGCTTTGGGGCTTGACAGGGATCAATTGCATGGTAAGATATAATTCCATATGGCAGGAGGAGTGGAAAGATTAAGAAGGGTTGGTATTGGTCTTACTGTTGCAACAGGATTAGCCCTCCCAGGTGCTCTTGGTGTACCTTCTGCAGTTGCACGTGAAGACGCTTCTCGTGTTCCTACCTCACTTCATCTTAAAGACAAAAAGGCCTCCTCTGAACAGTTAAAGCAAGTCCAAGAAGTCGCAAAGAGTATTGCGGAGACTCAGGAACTAGCTCCGGAGGACTTTGCTGTCTGGGAAGACGCTCCTGAAAATACCATGGTATATCAAGGACAGGAGCTCCCTAGTATTGACTTGGTAATCGTTGATGGGACCTTTACTACTCACCAGTTTATGGGCCTCTATAATGGGCGTGTAGACGCAAAAATCAGCGGGCCACACGGTGGATCGGTTGGTATCTCTTTTATGACGATCCTTGCTCCTCCAAACGAAGAGCGCCCCAACGGACAGTGGGTGACGGTTCATTTCATGGACAACTTTAATGTTAAGGATCCACGGGTTGATCCTAAAATCTTACCTGATATTACTACCTCACCCAACTATGTCCGGGTCCCCCATGATGATCTTACGGTGGTAACGCCGGAGAGAAAAACCAGAAAAGAGTTCCGTACCGTACTTCAAGAAACAGTGGGAAATCCCATCGTTACTTTGTTTACTGATGCAGGGATCGAAGGACTTAATGCAAACCAAGAAACCCAACTCCTCTATAATTTCGGGTACAACATCCTCGTAACTAAGGATTTAGCTGATTATCATACCTACTTATCCGAAGGAACCACAAAAGGATATATGTTTGCCTCTGATAAACGCGCCCTGGCTTTGGTTAAAGACACTACTAAGTTTGTAAAAAATGTTGTTGCAACTAGAGGCAACCTGGAAGACTTGTTTGCTGATAGTCAATTTGGAAAGATTGTTTTGATTGATGGAGTCGAAGGTCCTCCTCAGCTACGTAAATAATACTACTCCAGTTCTTTACACAGGTATTGATAGTCTCTCTCAAACATCCTGCATATAGCTAACTGTCTGTCTTTTTCTTTAAATGCTAATTGTAATTTATAAAGTATGATTTCGTAACAATCCTCCTTTGAAGATTTCGTTTCTTTACAAATCTTGACAGACTCATCTGTCAAGTTGTTTCCCCAGAAGCTTGAGATCATCGTAATAACTCCCCCCAGACAATCGTTATAATAAACAGACGGAACTTTTTCACAACGTCTGATGATTGATCCGGCGCCTTTACCCTGATTTACTGAAGCGATTTCATAGCCAAAACCGCTAAAACATTCCCTAAGCGCATCTTTCGGCGCCTTTTTACATTCTGCGATGACTCTTTTATCGTCTTTGAGTAGAAAAAGCATCTGGTTTGCTTGATATAAATAACATGTCCGTTGCACGTCCTTGTCTTGCCCATAGAGACTACAGGGAAAGTGAGGATTGTTATTATTCCACTCGGTTTTGTGCGCAGAATTCTTATTTTTTTCTCTACCGAAACCGGAGTTTTCCATAAAAATGCCGGAGAAACATGCCTCGGAAGCGGACCTTTGTCCAAGATGCTTACAGTCTTTAATAGACTGTGGAAGATCATAGTTTTCATAGGCCATCAACCCGTGTCCCACTCCATGAACACATTCAAACCGGCTTTGGGTTGTGGGGAACCTAGTGCATATTTTAAGAATGTTTTCACCAAGATTTCCAATTCCATGATCAGCAATAAACCCTTCCATTGCCCCGTGGTAAAGTCCCGAACCACACAGAGGACTTCCTTCTCCAAAGACATCCTCTTCAAAGAGCTTATAAGTAACGCGTCCAAGAATATGAGCGTGCTCATGACAGTCGATCTCAGAGCGGGCGTTTACCTCTCCATATAAATCGTCCATTAGATCCTTAGGACCAACGGCTGCTATCCAAAAATCAAGTTGCCCTCCTTGATCTTTAATTATTTTCTTGGTATTAAGCGCCCTAAGAACAAGATGTTTTAGAGGTTGAATCTGAAAGATTGGTCTGAAGAAAAATTTGGTAATCTCGGCGTTATTTCTTCTTGCTGTATTGTACGTCGGCGTCTTATTTTCAGCTTCTTCTTCGGCATCCCCATCCCTCGTAACCGTAATCTTCCCTGTTATGGTAGGGGTTAAGTGGTCATGGTAGTTGTAGGAGCCTGATTTGTTGAAAGTAAAGGTCCAGGAGGATTGGGGAGGAATAGTTTTTTTAGGG
>JANWJL010000026.1 GCA_025451885.1 Candidatus Microgenomates bacterium | reverse complement strand
CGGAAACTTTTTACTTTCTACAAAGAATCCCGCTGTCGCATCGGTTGCACAGTTCTTAGTGACATTCTTTAATCCTCAAGGATTTTTCTATAATTTTTTCTACTTTTTCCTAGTGGTGGGATTTACTTTTTTCTATACAATAGTAGTATTCAGTCCTCAGAAAATCTCAGAAGACATTCAGAAAAACGGTGGATTTATTCCCGGTATACGTCCGGGTGAATCAACTAAAAAGTATTTAGAAAAAGTGCTGTACCGTATTACATCTGTAGGGGCAATCTTTTTGGGGTTTGTTGCGATTCTTCCTGCAATTATGTCGCAGATTACAGGGATACAGAATTTATTGATCGGAGGAACAGGAATACTCATCGTCGTCTCGGTGGTACTTGAGACCTTTAAGATGATCGAGGCGCAACTGGTTATGAGAAGTTACGATAAATTTACCAATTAATCTATGGCAAAAAAAGGATCAAGAGTGCTGGTAGGGTTAGTCTGTGAGGTTTGCAACAAGCAAAATTACGTGACGCAGAAAAATAAAGTGAATATGACAGACCCTTTGAAGCTCAAAAAATACTGCAATAAATGCAGAAAACATACACTCCACAAAGAAAAGAAAAAGTTGGGGTAATATCGGATTATGAAAATTGTACTAACCGGAATACAAGGATCAGGTAAGTCAACACAGGGTAATCTACTATCAAAACAGCTAAATCTTCCGTACCTTTCAACGGGTCACATATTCAGACTGCTTGCAAAAAAGAAAACAAAGCTTGGTAGATATATAAAGACAGTCATGAACTCCGGATTACTTATCCCGGACGATAAGACTATTAAAATCGTCAATGACTATCTTTCGAGAAAAGAATACGACAGAGGATATATCCTCGATGGATTTCCAAGGACTCTTAAGCAGGATAAAAAATTCAGAAACAACATCGATAAATTCATTCTTCTTGATATCCCTGACAAAGAAGCGCTGTGGAGAATTTCTCACAGAAACGACGGCGAACGCGACGACGAAACAGTAGAGGCAGTACGAAAGAGAATCGAAGAGTTTAATCATCACACAAAGCCGGTTATCGAACATTACGAAAAACTGGGGAAATTGGTCGAGGTTGACGGGACGCAGAGTATAAACGAGGTAAATGAAGATATTCTCAAGGGTCTTGGCAAGCAGCTTATCAAAAACCAGGTGCAGGCGTGGAGTAGGAAGACAAAGTCCATAATCGCGATCGTGGGCCTTCCGGGTGTTGGAAAAACAGAGGCTGCTGAATATTTTACAAAAGAAGAAAAGCTGCCGGTGGTTTCTTTTGGAAAGATTATCAACGACTATGTAGATGAGCACAAACTTGAACACACCATCGAAACCCACGAAAAATTGCGGGTGGAGTTTCGTGAAAAGCACGGAATGGAAGCGATGGCCTACCTGAGTCTTGATAAGATCAAAAACCTTCTTGAAAAAAATATGAGCATCGTCATCGATGGTCTATATTCCTGGGAAGAGTACAAATTTTTGCGCAAGGAGCTGCCAGAGGTTAAGATCTACCTTTTAGCGTTGTTTGCCGATAAAAAAGTTCGCTACGAGAGAATTTCCAACAGAAAATACCGATCAGGGCTCTTTGGGGAAGAGCGTGATATTCATGAGCTTGAGACCACCAATAAAGGTAACCCGATAGCATTTGCAGACTTTCTGGTAAAAAATAATTTTTCTCTTCAGGACTTTCACGATAAGCTCGAAGATGTCTATCGCGAGATCTACTATTCGTAACCACAACCTCAATGATAAAACTAAAATCTCCTGACGAGATCAGATTGATGATAGAAGGCGGAAAGCGTCTTAAAAAGGCGGTAAAAGAACTTCTTCCCTATGTAAAAAGCGGTATCACCACCGAAGAGGTTGATAGACTTGCTGAAAAACTGATCCGTAAGCAGGGAGGAGAACCTTCTTTCATGCGTGTACCTGGGTACAAATGGACTGTCTGTATTCCTATTAATGAGCAAATAGTTCATACTCCACCCTCTGACAGAGTCATAAAAGACGGCGATATAATAACCGTGGATATAGGTATGTACTACGAAGGTTTTCATACGGACTTTGCCACCTCTTGGATTGTGGGAGGAAAAGGTTCAGCGGAAAACCAGAAGTTCATAGATGTGGGTAGAGAGACCCTTGACAAAGCCCTAAAGGTCGTACAGACAGGTAGACATACCGGCGAGATCTCTCAACTGATAGAAGATGAAATAGTAAAAAAGAACGGTTATTCTATCCTCAAAAGCCTTACAGGACATGGTGTAGGAAGGGATCTTCACGAGGACCCGTCTATTCCCGGATATCTTGACAGGGCTGTAAAAAAAACAACCCTGATGCAACCGGGTCTTGTAATTGCTGTTGAGGTAATCTACTCAATGGGTACTGATCAGATCGAGTATGAAAAAGAAGACGGTTGGTCGATTAGAACCGACGACGGGAGCCTTTCTGCTTGTTTCGAGCATTCTATAGCGATAACGGAGTCAAGTGCTGTGATTTTGACCTGAAATTATGGTAAAATTATAGCCTTATGAAGGATGACGTCATTGTAGTGGAAGGGGAGGTAATAGAGAATCTTCCCAACACTCTTTTTCGCGTCAAGGTCTTCCAGTCCGAGCAAATGCTTTTATGCTATTTATCGGGTAAAATGCGGAAACATTACATAAAGATTCTGCCTGGAGACAAGGTGCGCGTGGAGCTGACGGCCTACGATCTTTCAAGAGGTCGTATTGTCTATAGAATTTGAACATATGCGCGTACAATCATCGGTTAAAAAAATCTGTGCTAAATGTAAGTTGGTGAAGCGTAAAGGAATGCTTTATATTATTTGTTCTAATCCCAAGCATAAACAGCGTCAGGGATAATATCAAAATAAATCAAAATATATCATGGCAAGACTCTTAGGACTTAATCTGCAACCTGAACACAGGGTAATATACGCTTTGACCAACTTTTATGGAATCGGATGGAAGATTTCCACAGACATCTTAAAAAAGCTTCAGATTAGTGACACGATGAGGGTGAAGCAGCTTACCGAAGACGATCTGCGAAAGATCAGCTTGGAGCTTGAGAAAAACTATACCGTAGAGGGAAATCTAAGGGAAGAGGTCACCGAAAACATTAAAAGACTCCGTGAGATAGGTTCCTACAGAGGCGGGAGGCATGTAAAAGGCCTGCCGGTGCGAGGACAGAGGACCAAGTCTAACTCAAGAACAAAAAGAGGAAAGAGAAAGACCGTGGGAGCTCTTAAGAAAGAGGCATGGGCAAAGCTTGAACAAACTCAGACAAAGGAAAAGAAAGCCTAATTAAATAGTTGATATGAAAAAGAAAAAAACAATAAAAAACACGGAAAAAGGCCGAATCTATATTACGGCCACCTTTAATAACACGATGATTACGGTCACCGACACTGAAGGCAACCCGATTGTCCTTGGTTCATGCGGTCAACACGGCTTCAGTGGCACCAGAAAATCTACTCCTTACGCTGCTACGATTACTACCGAGGCTACTTTGAAGAAAGCAACGCACGACCACGGTATGAAGGAAGCTGTCATCTACGTCAAAGGAATAGGGCCAGGAAGAGAGGCAGCTCTGAGGGTTTTACGCGGCACAGCAATAGAGATAAACAAAATTATCGATATCACGCCGGTTCCGCACAACGGCGTGCGTCCTCCGAAGATTAGGAGAGTCTAATTATATGAGATACACAGGACCAAAAAA
This sequence comes from Candidatus Microgenomates bacterium, assembly GCA_025451885.1. Lineage (GTDB taxonomy): Bacteria > Patescibacteriota > Microgenomatia > UBA1406 > GWC2-37-13 > 2-01-FULL-40-42. The sequence continues at coordinate 27,217 of JANWJL010000026.1, read as the reverse complement.
TAAAAAAGCCAGAAGAGAAGGACTAGACCTGAGCTTAAAAACACCGGGTTCCAAAAGCCACGCATCTCTTTTAAGACGTATTGCAGTACCTCCCGGACAGCACGGCACAGGCAGAAGAAGAAAGAAGCAGTCAGAGCGAAGTAGACAGCTTAGAGAAAAACAAAGACTAAGATATCTTTTTGGTCTTTCTGAGACACAGCTTAAAAACTATTTTCAAAAGGCAGTAAAAAGTAAGGGCAACACAGGTTCGCTCTTAGGCCAGCTTCTGGAAAAAAGACTGGATAACGTGGTTTTTAGGCTTGGATTTGCTCCAACTCGTGCAAGCGCACGTCAGCTGGTAAACCACGGACATATTTCTGTAAACGACTCTTTGATGAATATCCCCTCGTATAAAGTCGAAGTTCATGATACAATAAGGTTTCGCAAAGTGAAGTCAGCTAAGATTCCGTACATAGAAATGATGCTGGGAAATACGGAATATGCCGCACCCGCCTGGCTTAAGAAGGAAGGGACAGCTGGCAAACTTACGAGCGAACCGACGAGTGAAGATATTGAAAAACAGGTGAATATTCAGTCTGTAATCGAATTTTATTCAAAATAAGCAATGGAGCCACAATTTATTACAAAAAAACAAAGCGAAGACTCAGGATACGGCAGGTTTTCATTGGAACCGCTACCTTTGAGCTTTGGAAACAGCCTCGGAAACGCCCTTCGAAGAACACTTCTTTCCTCTTTACACGGAGCAGCAATAACACAGGTTAAGGTCGGTGGAGCTGTTCATCAGTTTGCCACACTTAAAGGCGTCAAAGAGTCGGTGCTTGAGATCATCCTAAACCTTAAAAAACTTAGATTTGAAACTCCGAGCGAAGGACAGTTTAAGATTCACATCGAGGTCAAAGGACGAAAAAAAGTTACGGGTAAAGATGTAGAAGGAGAAGCGAAGATAACCAATAAGGATCAATATGTTGCGGAGATTACCGACGAGAAGACAAAGCTTGAGATAGAGGCAGTGGTAGAGACAGGAGTCGGTCTTCTGACCGAAGATGCAGTGGAGAAGCAGACAGGATACATCGCAGTAGATGCCTTTTTTTCTCCTGTAAAGAAAGTAACCTTTAAGGTCGAAGAGGCACGCGTTGGTAGAAAAACAAACTTTGACCGGCTGGTACTTGAGATCTGGACAGATGAGACACTATCTCCTGAAGAGTCACTGAAACAAGCCACTTCTATCCTTCAAAAACATTTTGCCCATGTACTTTCCGGTAAAGACAGCCCTCAATCAAAGTCAGTTGACGAGAAAAAAGAAGAGGATGCAAAGGAAATCGATGCAAAACTCAACGACATAATCATTGACTAGCTCAACCTTCCATCAAGGGTCATCAATGCTCTTTTAAGAGAAAATATAGAGACAGTCGCCGATCTGGTACGAGTCGGAAAAGATAAGCTTATAGGTGTAAAAGGCCTGGGTAAGAAATCCTTCGTACTTATAGAGGACGAACTAAAGAAAATGGATGTTGATATATAACCTGCTGCAAGTTTCTTCCAAATTATGAGACATCAAGTCCGAACTAAAAAATTCAGATCTGGTATAGACGCAAACCAGATGCTTTTGAGAAAGCTTTCAAGGAACTTCTTTGAACACGGAAAGATTACCACGACAATAACAAAGATCAAGGTACTGCGTCCGTATGTAGAAAAAGCGGTTCATCTTGCCAAGAGAAATACCGAAGGATCAAAAAACATGCTGTTGAGAAGTTCAGGTAACAAAAAAATAGTCTCTCTTTTAATTTCCCAGGTGGCTCCGGTTTTTCAATCACGCCAAGGTGGATATGTGAGAATCATAAGAGTAGGGGCAAGACAGGCTGATGGTACTGAGATGGGGCGCTTGGAATGGACTCTCCCGGTGGTATTTGAAAAAAAAGAAGAAAAGGCCGAAAAAAAACCTGAAATTAAAAAAACAGCGAAAACTTCTCCTCAGATAGAGAGCAAGATAAAGAAGGAAAGATCAGTTAAAAAAGTTACTGCGAAACAAGCTAAATAATATGCCTACTCTAACCAAATCAACCAAACCCCAAAGTGCAACAAGCATTAAAAGAAACTGGCACTTCGTCGATCTTAAAGGAAAGGTATTGGGTCGTGCAGCAGGCTCTATAGCCAGCTTAATACAAGGAAAGCACAAGACTACCTACACCTCATATCTTGATGCAGGTGATTACGTAGTCGCTGTAAATGCGCAGAGCATCGTACTTACCGGCCGGAAACTGTCACAAAAGACTTATTCAAATTACTCAGGATATCCCGGAGGATTGCGGGTAAGAACCGCAGACAAGGTAATGGCAAAAAATCCAAAAGAGGTTATACAACGCGCGGTCTCAGGTATGCTGCCAAAGAATAAATTAAGAAAAAGCAGGATGACGCGCCTATTCGTTTATGCTGACGACAAGCACCCACACCAAGATAAGTTTAGTGTCAAAAAATAACTATGGCAAAAAAAGCAGGTGAATATGTAGAATCAACCGGTAAAAGAAAATCTGCAGTAGCCCGCGTTCGGCTTTTTCATGCACGTGGAAAAGATAAATCGGTGACCTTAGACGGCGTAACTATCAAACAAGGAGAGATCTTTGTAAACAAGAAGCCTATTGAGAAAATTTTCGCTTCAAAAGCACATAAGGTAAGATATCTCTCACCGCTCAAGCTGGTAAATGCAGAAGGCAAGTTTGCGATCTCAATCTTGGTAAAGGGAGGCGGCGCAGAGGGGCAGCTTGAAGCGGTCATACACGGTCTTGCAAGGGCATTGGAAAAAAGCGATAAGGAAAAAATCCGCCCAACTTTGAAAAAAGCAGGTTTCCTTACCCGTGACGCACGGATTAGAGAAAGAAGAAAGGTTGGAACCGGAGGAAGAGCACGAAGGAAGAAGCAATCTCCAAAGAGGTAAAATCATCTATACTAATGCGTATGGCGGATCTCTCCATCATCATTGTTTCATACAATACCGAAGAGATGACCACTCGCTGTCTTCAGACACTTCTAAAATCACTACAATCGGAAAAAAGTTCGGTAGAAGTAATCGTAGTCGACAATGCTTCAAGTGATTCCACCGCCAAGAAACTAGAATTGCTTCAGAAAGAGTACAAAAAAAACGATATTCAACTGACCATTATCCTCAATTCCAAAAATCTCGGATACTCAAAGGCAAATAATAAAGGAGCTGCGGTTTCCAGCGGCAGATACCTTCTATTTCTCAACTCTGATGTTTTGGTTGGCGGCATCTCATTTGAAGATCTTATAAACAAAATGGACAATGATCCAAAGACCGGTGCGATGACGGTAAAGGTGCTTTTGCCGGATAAGACTCTTGATCCTGCAAGCCACAGAGGATTTCCCACGGTATGGAGATCATTTTCTTACTTTACAGGACTTGAAAATCTTTTTGGAAAGATTCCGGGAATCAATCGATTGTTTGGAGGTTATCATCTGACTTTTCTAAACCTTAACAAGTCCCATGAGATTGATTCGGCAACAGGCGCTTTTTATCTGGTAAGAAAAGATGTATTTGAGCAGGTCAAAGGATTTGATGAAAGCTTTTTTATGTACGGAGAAGACATAGATCTCTCGTTTAGCATCAAAAAACTTGGATATAAAATACTCTACGATCCGCAATACACAGTTCTGCATCTAAAGTATCAAAGCGGTATAAAAAGCAAGGATACCGCAATTCAGTCTAAAACAAAAAGCTACTTTTACGATGCCATGAGGATTTTTTATGACAAACATTATGCAAAAACAAACTCCGCATTTGTAAACAAACTCGTACACAACGTCATAAATCGTAAAGCTAAAAAAGCATGAAAAAGCTGGGTATTGACGCGAGACTTTACCGGCAAACCGGCGTAGGGGTTTACATACGAAATCTATTATTGTATCTTGAAAAAACACTTCCTGCCGAGGTCACGGTCTTTGTCTATCTTCGGAAAGAAGATTTTGATACTGTGACATTTAATAACAAAAACTTCATAAAAAGAGAGACGGATTTTCAATGGCACACCCTAAGCGAACAAACAGATTTTTTAAAAGCTCTAAACAAAGACGAACTCGATCTTATGCACTTTACTTACTTCAGCTATCCGATTTTTTACAGAAGGCCGTTTATCTCAACGATTCATGATCTGACACCTTATCTGTTCAAAACCGGAAGAGCTTCTACAAAAGGACCGTTGAGATACGGCGTAAAACATTTTTTCTTCGGAAGAATTTTGAAGGCGCAGATTAAAAAAGGAAAGGCGATCATAACACCGACACAGGTGATAAAGGACCAGATCATAAAGCATTTTGGAAAAAAATATGCCGACAAGATTCATCCGATTCCCGAGGGAATAAATGAAGAAATCAAAAAAACAAAGGAGGCAGATCTTAAAAGACAGTTTCCCAAGGACTTTCTAATCTATATCGGAAATTTTTATCCACACAAGAATGTTGAAAAGTTGATAAGAGCTTTTGCAAAAGTAAATGAGGAAGTAGAGCTGGTACTCGCAGGTCCTGATGATTTTTTCACAAAAAGAATCGAAGAGACAATCTATGATCTGAAAGCCAGCAACAAGGTGCTCCTATACAAGAATCCAAGCCAGGAAGACCTTGTCTTCTTTTATAAAAACGCAAAAGCGCTCATAAACCCATCACTTTCCGAAGGGTTTGGTTTAACGACCATTGAAGCAGCATATTTTAAAACCCCGATACTTGCTTCGGATATCGCTGTGTTTCAGGAAGTGCTTGGTGATAGCTACATGTCATTTAATCCCAACGACGAGGACGATATAGCAGCCACGATCTTCAGCTTTCTCAAACATAAACCGCGTCAAAACTACTCATTTTTAAAAAAATACTCATTCGAGAAGATGACAGAGGAGACTGTGAAACTTTATAAAACACATTTAAATCTATAAACTATAATTGAGCTATGAAAGACAAAGACGGCAATGAACTTTCCACGGTACAGGTAGCGGGAAAGGTCGGCAACCGAGTAAAAAACGTAGGGCTTGAGACAGGTGTTTTCCTACTTCATCTTGCAGGGCTTATACCTTCCCACACCCTTAGAAAACTATTTTACCGCTTAGGCGGTGTTAAAATCGGCAGGGGCTCAACGATTCATATGAATGCTGTTTTTTATGACCCGACCAATGTGAAGATAGGACACGATTCAATAGTAGGGGAGAAAACCGTCCTGGACGGAAGGGCGAGCTTGGTCATCGGCGACCATGTTGATATCGCTTCAGAGGTGATGATCTACACCTCCCAGCATGATGTGCATGATCCACAGTTCGCAGCAATCTCAAAACCCGTTGTTATCAAGGACTATGTTTTCATAGGGCCAAGAGCGATAATTATTCCCGGAGTAGTTATTGGTAAAGGAGCCGTAGTCGCTGCAGGAGCTGTTGTGACCAAAGACGTTGACGACTATGCAATAGTTGCGGGTGTGCCTGCACGGCAGATAGGAGAGAGAAAAGCAAAAGAGCTGAATTACCGCCTCGGCCGCCCCAGACTGTTCAGATAGTTTTTTCTACAATATCGAGGGCTTTGTCAATTTCATCCTTAGTAAATGCGCCCATATGTCCAAATCGGAGTATCCCGCCTGCTAGTTTTCCCTGTCCTCCTGCGATATCAAGACCCATCTTCATTAACTTTTCTACCGCTTGATCTGCATGTTCATAATGAATCGCCGTTAAGCCAACAGAAGCGGTTTCCTGATCACCGAACAATTCAAATCCCATGTTCTCAAGTCCCGCCCTTACGTGATCTGCGGTTTCAATCTGTCTCGCATAGACCATGTTTAGCCCTTGTTCCAACATTCGTTCTAGCTCATTATTTAGTGCATTAATCTCTAGTACTGCGGGAGTAAAAGGGGTTTGTGGTGAATCTTTTTCAAGAAACTGCTTAGCTTTTTTAAAGTCCCAGTAGTATCTAGGAATATCATTATGCTGCGAAGCCCACCATGCTCTTTCGCTCACAGTAACTATGGCAAGCGCCGGCGGTACCCGTAGACCTTTTTGAGATCCTGTAATAGCTACATCTATTCCCCATTGGGAGCTTTTGAAAGGGGTGATTCCCAGACTACTTATTCCATCTACAAGGAAAAGAAGATCGGGATTGACTTCTTCTCGGTGTCTACGTATAACGGCACTTATCTCATCAAGTCGGACAGTCTGCGCAGTAGAAGTTTCATTGTGAACAATGAGGACGGCTTTAGCATTGGGAAAATAGGATAATTCTTCGGCGACATCCTCGGGACTAACTGCTTTTCCCCATTCAGTGTCATTTTCCATGACATTGACGCCAAACGTTTCCGCGATTTCAATAAATCTGTCACCAAAGCTGCCGTAAGTGAAACCCAGAACCTGATCATAACGTGAAAGCGTGTTTACTATAGCTGCCTCAACACCGCCTGTACCTGATGCTGTGAACAAAAAGATATCATCGTTGGTATCAAACACACTTTTAAGGCGTTCAACCGTGCTTTTAAGTATAATACCGAACTCTTTTCCACGGTGGTTAATCACCTGCTTTCCCATATCTTTACGGACTTCATCGCTCAGTGGAGTAGGACCGGGAATGCGGAGATTTATAGCTCTCTCTATCATAATTTTTGCTATTGTAACAGATAAAGACGCATCAGTCTGCTTTGCCGACCATGTAAACTGCCTGCCAGGGACGGAAGTTTGAGTAAAAGACCTTCTCAAAATTGAGCTCGGAATTCGACGGACTGGTTACTTTGTAACTAAAGTTAGCTTTTCCACCCCAAGCTGCAAAATCCACCTGCTTTACAATTCCTTTTTTGAGTGTCGGATCATCTTCATATTTTGGCTCAGGTGGGGGAGAGACATCGGTCAGCACTCCTGGTGAGACATAGACCTGTCTGTCGTCTTTTTTTCCATAAAATCTGAAAAATACATTTCCTGTCGCATGATCCACCTCGGTCTGAATAAGAATAGAGCCGGGACTGTTGTTTTTGATTTTAAGATCAACGGTCGGTCCGTAGATAGTAGCATCAAATCCGGGTTTTGAATCGTTCTCATAGTAGCCTACACGGTAAGCGTGTGCAGTGCGCTCGATTATTGGCAGTCCGGAATTTAAACCGGCTCTGAATAACGTTGTTGAAATCTGACAGACACCTCCACCATCTCCAAGCACTGTTTTCCCGGCTTTGATTACATAGGCCTGTTTGTATCCTGTGGCAGCTGAAATATCGCCGACGATATCATTAAATGAGATTACTCCGTCTTTAGGGACAAGAACTCCGTTAAAACGGGAGGCAGCCAGGGAAAGATTATGTACGCGCTCAGGGATAGAACCAGCATAGTTTGATTTTCCAACACCGATCAGCTCCTCAATGCCGAAATCATTTGATTCGGCGAGTGTGACCTCCGGCTTAAGAACCTGATCGGTCAAGGTAACGGCTTCATTTTTTGGATTTTTCTTCCAGAAGATGATCTTGGTTTCTATATCCTGGATAAGTTTGTCAGAGTTTATTTTTGTCCCGTCTTCTTCAGGCTGAAAGGCTACGACACGGTTGTTTTCAAACTGAAAAAGAGCATCCTTCGGCAGCTTGTTATACTTTTTCTCCTGCTTTGAGATAAAGCTGCTTAAAGTGCTTTTTTCAAACGTAAGTTGAGTCGCAAAATCAAACCTCTGTTTCCCCAAAATGGTCCCAACTTTTTGAGATATCCGTGAGAAAAAATCAGGAGTTCTACCGATCTGATATGCACGGTCAACCGTCTCAGGAATATTCCTACGGACTCCGAGCTGCTTTCCGGATAAAGTGGCTACAGGAGCATCTTTATACAGGACCGTTATGGTCAGCTTATGAAGTTCATCTGCCTTTTTTGAGAACTGTTTTTCAGCTTCTTCCTGGGTCTTTCGTCCTACCGGAACCTTGTCAATATAAACCTCAGGATAGAGTCGGTTTGCAAGCTTTTTGTCCTCCTTGAAGATGTACCCGGCAAAGGACACAGCGCTGACCAAGAAGAGGGCGATGAGAAAGATCAAACCGTATAAAACTACGACCTCTTGCCTTATAGTTTTTGGTATCATAAATACATGGATGATGATAAAGCAAAACAAGGCGAAAATCAATCCATCCCAACCAACAAAAAACCAGTAGAAAAAGGTCCTACCCCGATCTTTCAGGCAGTGCCTGAAGAGAGTCATGCGAATCCGCTTCCCAACGATCCAAACCTACAGCCTGAGGAGGTATCTCCTGAGCTTACAACCCCCCTTGATCTTAATTCGCCTCCTCCGCCGCCCCCACCTGATGGGAACATTCCGGATTCAGGTTCAGGACCGCTAGACATACTAAAGAGCAGATATTTCATCATAGGAGCTGCAGCAGTGGTTTTCGTGCTGCTGTTGGTACTGGTTTTCAGACTCATTTTTGCAGGTCAAAAAAAGGAAAACATTACCTTGGTCTACTGGGGCTTATGGGATAATGCAGAGGTTGTGCAACCGCTGATAGACCAGTATGAAAAAGCCAATCCCACCATCGATGTCCAGTATCAAAAAATGACACCCAATGATTACAAGGATAAGCTAATTGCCCGGAGTAAAAATAATCAGGGAGGACCTGATATTTTCAGATTTCATAATACCTGGATTCCGGAGATAAAGGAGGTTATTTCTCCGCTGCCTCAGTCTGTTATGTCCAACGGAGAGTTCGAAAGGACCTTTTATAAGATTCATCAAAAAGATCTTAAGATCCAGGACCGCTACTACGGGATTCCGCTCATGGTGGATGGCCTGGTGCTTTTGTATAACGAAAATCTCTTTAAAAAAGCAGGGATAACCACGGCGCCTGCCACCTGGGAGGATGTACTTGATTATGTATCAAAGCTGACCGTAAAGGACCGTGACGGACAGATTATAACGTCGGGGATTGCGGTGGGGACCACAAATAACATAGAGCATTTTTCCGATATCTTCGCGCTCTTCCTGGTACAAAATGGAGGAAGCATAAAGGCTTTGGACAGCGCAGAAGCAATAGGCGCACTACAGAGTTACCGAAGCTTTGCAGAGCCGGGTACCCAGCAGTCCTGGAGTGAAATAATGCCCAACTCGATAAATGCATTCATTCAGGAAAAGGTCGCGATGATCATAGTGCCTTCATGGGAGATTGCGATCATTCAAAAGGCAAATCCCGATATCACGATGAAGGTGGTGCCGGTGCCGACTCTTCCAGGATCCAGACCGCTGTCTATAGCAAGCTACTGGTCGGAAGGGGTCTCAAAGTTCAGCCAACATCAAAACGAAGCATGGAAATTTATTCAGTATCTTTCAGGCAAAGACCAGTTAACCAAACTGTATGAACTGCAGGCAAAGGCTACCGGACTGGGTTCGCCGTACTCGCGCGTTGATCTCGCTCCTGTTTTGGCATCTGATAAATATCTCGGAGCTGTGATAAAGCAAGCTGAAAGCGACGCCTTCGTCTCGGTTCCTATGATCGCAAGGACATATGACAACGGGCTCAATAACGACATAATTAAATACATCGAAAATGCAATAAATGCCGCATCGCAAGGAGTCTCTTACCAAGAAGCAATGCAGACCGCAAAACAAGGAGTCGATCAGGTATTTTCAAGATTTCAAATAGAATGATGAATATAAAGAACTTTAAACTTCCTCTGGACTTTCTTTCCCAGAATAAACAGGAAGAGGATATGTACCTCGGGATTTTTTTAAAGGAAAAAGACGGAGCGGTTCTCTTCATCGAAAATAAGAGAAATAAGCTGGAGATCGCTGCTAAAGAAACGTTTTCATATACCAACGGGTGGGACAACGTAGTAGAGGATGTTGATGATGCGTTGTACAAGCTTGAGACACAGACCAAAAAATCTCCGGACAAAGCGATCTTTTTTATCTACTCCCATCTTATTGACGATTCAACACGCGAGATCCAAAAGCCGGTTCTACACAAGATAAAGGAGCTTTCCAAAAATCTGGAGCTTAAACCCTTGGGATACATAGAATGTCATGAGGGCATCGCATCGCATCTGGAGAAAAAAGACGGAGTTCCACCGACATACACACTTGTTGAACTGGATGCCTCACTTATGTCGGTCTTTGTCTACAAAGGAGGAAAGATAATCTACCGGGAAACAGTAAAACGGTCAACCGAGGTAATCGACGATCTGATTCAGGTTTTTGAAAAGGTAAAGCATATAGCAATGATTCCAACAAGGATCATCCTCTATGACTCAAAAGATTCGGGCCTGCATGCTGAGAAAATAGTCAGCCACCGCTGGAGCTCGGAATTATTTATGCAGGCTCCTAAGGTAGAGGTGGTTTCGGAACACGAACTTTTGGAAAGTCTCACATCGGTTTTTTCCGTACAGGTATTTACCGGAGAAGAAAAACCTTCTGCAACGGTTACTGCTCCAGTTGAAGAAGAAAAAAAAGAATCGTTTGGCTTTGTGATTGGAGGAGATGTGGGACCCCGTGAGGAAAAACAGCAACAGCCGGAACAGCCTGAGATGCTGGTGATGGAGCGAAAAAACAATTCGATTGCCGGCTTTACAGCTCCGCTTCTAAGCTTCTTCAACAAGACCCTGGCAACGGTAAAGGGCTATTCCAGACGGTTCAAGGGGGTACCGATTCCGGTGCTTGCAGTGGCAGGTCTTGGACTTATTTTTCTTGCGCTTTTTTTGATCGAGTTTAATTTTCATAAAGCCCAGGTCGAGGTTTTCTTCCCGGGAAAAACCATTGAAAAAGTACTTCCGATAAATGCCTCAACCGATGCAGAGACCTCTTCATTAAAACTGACAGAAGGATCTGCACAAACCCCGATCAACGATTCCAAGTCCACAACCGGTAAGAAAGAGATCGGAGAAAAAGCAAAGGGTACAATCACGATCTATAATAGCAGCCTTTCCGAGGGAAAGACCTTTTCAAAAGGAACGACTGTCAGCGCCAGCTCAAGATCCTTCATTCTCAACTCGGATGTAAAGGTTGCTTCAGCATCAGGTGATGCCGCAGATCCCACGCCAAGTACCGCAAAGGTCGAGGTTACTGCAGCAGAGATCGGTCCGGAAGGCAATATATCATCAGGGACGAAGTTCAGCATAGAGGGAGAATCCGCCGTCGTAATCGCTAAAAACGAGAGTGCCTTTACAGGAGGAGTGAAACGCTCTGTTCTTACGGTTGCAAAGCAGGATGTAGAAGCATTACGAGCGCAAGCGGTAAAAAAAGCCCAGAGTTACGGGGATGATGTAGTTAAAAAATCCGCAAAAGGCGGAGTCAGGGCGCTTTCAGCCTTAAGCGACGTGGAGCTTAAGAATCAAGAGTTTTCGCAGGACGTAGGAGATGAGGCAGGCCAACTGACGCTTAAGTCCCAAGCTAACATTGTCTACTATACCTATAAAGAAAGCGACCTTTTAAAACTTGTGCAGAATCAGCTGAAGAAAGATCTGCGCAGCGGATTTGAACTGCCTGCAAAGACGATAATCTATTCCGTAGGTAAGATAACCACAAAGCAGGGCGACTACGTAGTCAATTTCAACACCAAGGGTAAAGAGGTAAAATCCGTGAAAGAAGACGAGGTTGAAAAGGTACTTACCGGCAAAAGTGCAGATGATCTTAAGCAAATTCTGAAAGAAAAGTTTGGCGCGTCTGGACTTGAATTTGACATAGACTCTCCGTTACCATTATTAAAGAACAGGTTACCGTTTTTCAAAAAAAACATAACCTTTAAAATTTCATACTTATAAACAGTGTCGTTGTACGTATACGTTAAGGAGAAGAAGACGGTTCAGAAGCGGGTCGTCAACTACGCCTCGTACATTACACTGACCATAGGCTCAATTCTGCTCTTCTGGGCCTTTTATCCGGTTATTTCGTTTGAGATCTATTCCAGGCTCTTTATTCAACGTCAAACAGCCTCGCCTGTTCCTAATCAGATAGCCTCGTCACTAGCCTTGGCGGACTCGGCTTTAGGCTCAAATAATGGCGTATTTTCAAACAATCTAAGGGACTTTACCCAGGCCAGTCTCTGGTTTCCAACCACTAAGAACCAGACGAAATCAGGCGGCAAATTCAAGATTAAAGAGTATTCTCTTAGTATTCCGAAGCTAAATATCGACAGGGCACGGGTGATAATAGGCGGAGAAGACCTTACCAAGGGCCTTGTTCATTACCTGCCTGTAACCCTGCCTGGTGAGCATGGAAATGTTGTGGTTTTTGGCCATTCCACACTACCACAGCTATATAATGTAAGGGATTACAAGACTATATTCACCTATCTTCCCTCGCTTGAAAAAGGGGATAAAGTGCTGGTAAACAGTGACGGGGGAGTCTACGAATACGAGGTCTACGAAATGTTTGTGGTGAAGCCGGATCAGATATCGGTTTTGGAGCAAAAGTTCGATACATCTTACCTTACATTGGTCACCTGCGTGCCTCCGGGAACCTACTGGAACAGGCTCGTAGTAAGGGCGAAAATAAGCAAACTTCCCGATCAACTTTCATTGAAATAACCTATAATATCTGCTAAAATTACGGGATGCCTGCGGATGATTCTGAAGCTTATTTTGTAACAGTTTTGAAGAAAGCTCTATACGGCGCTCTTTTTGGCCTAATCAACTTCTTTATATTCGTCGGCGAAGCTACTACAAATGCAGTCTTGGGACCCTTCAGACTAATGGCGTTTTTGCTTAAAATTCTGGCTAACGGGCTCGTTATTATCGGAAGATTTATCGAGGAGTTCATACTGTTTTTGACCCATGTCTTTATCAAAATCCCGGGAAACTACTTCAGAAGACTTAAGAAAATCTCCATCACACTTCCAAAAATTAAACCAAAAAAACCAACCTTTAGATGGCCTTCGATAAAGCTTCCAAAAGTTTCTCTTCCGAAATTCAAACTTCCTACACTCAAGCTTCCAACAATAAAGTTTCCAACAATCAAGCTTCCGACACTCACCAGAGTAAAGGTTGAAAAGCCGCAGAAAAAACTAAGGGTCGAGAGGGATAAAAAGATCAAGGTGGTCAAACAGACCGCTTTCACACCAAAGATCCGGTATTTTGTCGTAGGATTTTTAACTGCTGCAATAATCCTTTCGGTACAGCAGGCTTATTTTTTCGTCAAATCCCTTCCGTCTCCTAAGAGCATCGGAAAGGTAAACTACTCATTAACCACGCATATTCTCGACCGCAACGGAAAGGTTTTGTACGAGGTCTACCGTGATCAAAATAGAACTCCGGTGCGTCTGGGGGATCTGCCGAACTATGTATGGGAATCATCGGTAGCAATCGAAGACAAGGACTTTTTCAGACATAACGGAGTCTCGCTTGTCGGAGGAATAATCCGCGCTGCCAAAGAAACCTTCGTGAATAAGAATCTTCAGGGAGGATCAACCATCACACAACAGCTTGTTAAATCAGCACTTTTGAGTCCGGAAAGAACCGTGGAGCGAAAGGTTAAGGAGATAATATTAGCCTTGTGGGCAGAGCGCCTTTACAGCAAGGAAAGGATCCTGGAGATGTATCTGAATCAGGTGCCTTACGGAGGATCATCCTACGGGATAGAAGAGGCGTCGAAGACGTACTTTAGAAAATCAGCAAGAGATCTTTCCCTTGCCCAGGCTGCACTTTTGGCAGGTCTACCGCAGGCTCCGTCGATCTACTCACCGTTTGTAAATCCTAATCTTGCCAAATCAAGAAGGGACGAGGTGCTGAAGCATATGTCCGAACAAAATTACATTTCGCAGGAGCAGTACCAGAAAGCAAAAAGCGAGCCGGTTGACATTATAGTCCCGAAGACCGACATCAAATCTCCGCACTTTGTATTTTTTGTTAAAGCAGAGATGGAGAGACAGTTTGGTATACGTAATGTTGAAGAAGGAGGACTTAAGGTGACGACCAGTCTTGATTCCGATCTGAACGACAAGATCCAGGAAATTCTTTCCTCGGAGATCGAAAAGCTCAAAGGACTGAATGTAACCAATGGCGCAGTACTTGTGACGCGTCCCTCAACCGGAGAGATCCTCTCGATGGTAGGTTCGTCAGACTACTTCGCAGCTCCATCAGGAGCCTTTAACGTGACTACGGCACTTCGTCAGCCAGGTTCCTCGATAAAGCCTCTTATGTACTCTCTGGCATTATCAAAAGACTTCACTGCAGCCTCGGTTCTCGACGATAGTCCCGTGACATTCTCACTGCCAGGCGAGTCCTATAGACCGGTAAACTATGATGGGAGATTCCATGGAAGGATGCCGCTAAGGTATGCTCTGGCAAACTCCTACAATATTCCTGCAGTAAAGACTCTAAATGCAGTCGGTGTAAATAATTTCGTTGAACACGCAAGAAATATGGGAATTTCCACATGGAGCGATCCTTCACGGTTTGGTCTGTCGCTTACCCTGGGTGGAGGAGAGGTAAAGATGACAGATATGGCAAAAGCCTTCGGGGTCTTTGCAAACCTAGGCAAAAGGACAGACGTAACGCCTCTGGTGCGCGTTCAAAATAACTCGGATGACAACATCTATGAACTAAAGCCTGATCCGCAGAAAGTCCTGGATGAGGGGATAGGATACATCATGTCGGACATATTATCCGACAACGTTGCAAGACAGCAGGCGTTTGGTGCACGTTCAGCTTTGGAGATACCGGGATATAAAGTAGCGGTCAAAACCGGTACCACAGACAGCAAGAAAGACAACTGGACCATCGGATACACACCTGAATTCGTGGTGGTAGTCTGGGTAGGAAATAACAATAATACGCCGATGAATCCCGCGATTACCTCAGGTCTGACCGGAGCCTCGCCGATCTGGCAGCGTGTCATGACCTACCTTCTCTCAACGTATAGTAATAAAAACTCTTGGTTTAACAAACCCGAGGACGTGATTGAAAAACCATGTTACGGTGGGAGAACAGAGGTATTTATCAAGGGCACTGAAAATGTATTCTGTCAGTCTATACCTAAGCTGGCAACTCCTTCAGCTACTGTTGTGCATTAAGCTTTCGGCTTAATTATTTTGAACCCGGTATATTTTTGTAGCGCTTCAGGAATCTTCACAGATCCATCCTTTTGCTGGTGATTTTCAATGATCGCAATAAGTGGGCGGTCCGAAAAAGCAGTACCGTTTAGAACATGGACAAATTCTTTTTTGTCGCCATCCTGATATTTGATATTCAGACGCCTTGCCTGAAAATCAGTGGTTGTTGATGTTGAGGTAACCTCACGGTATTTATTCTGTGATGGAATCCATGCTTCGATGTCATACTTTCTTGCAGCAGGAAAACCAAGATCTCCGGTGCACATTTTTACTACCTGATATGGGACTTCAAGGAGTTTTAGTAATTTTTCCTCTAGCGAAAGCAGATATTCATGTTCCTTGTCGCCTTCCCCGGAAGCAGTAAACGAAACCATCTCAACTTTATTGAACTGATGAAGCCGCAAAATCCCTTTCACATCTTTGCCGTATGATCCTGATTCCCTTCTGAAGCTGGTGGAAAAACCGACATACCGGATCGGCAGATCTTTTTTTTGCAGAACCTCGTTCATATGCATGGGGACTATGGATTGTTCGGAGGTCCCGACCAACAGGAGATTGTCCTTAGGGATAGAGAACATGTCATCCTTTCCGCCATGCTCAAGATAGCCTAATCCGGCCATGGTTTTTTCAGTGACTAATACAGGAGGGATTACAGGGATAAAACCTTCCTTGGTAAGTACATCCATCGCAAGGTTAACGAGTGCGAGTTCCAGCAATGCTCCCTCGTTCTTAAGGTAACTGAATCTTGAACCCGATACCTTTGCTGCCCTCTTGACATCAATTATGTCCAAGGCTTCTCCGAGAGTTTGGTGGTCTTTTGGATCAAACGAAAACTTAGTAGGCTCGCCGTGTTTTTTTACGACATCGTTTTCAGATTCATTCTTACCGATCTTTACATCTGAAGCAGCTGGATTGGGGATCTGTAGCAAAAGCTCCTGCAGCTCGGTATTAAGCTCTCTGAATTTATCTTCTTTGGTTTTCAGCTCTTCCTTTACTTTTTTTCCTTTTTCAACATCCTTTTCCTTTGCTATTTTATTTTTTTGAGACTGAAGTTCCTGTACCTGCGTCTGCAGAGATCTTAACTCTTCATCAAGTTTTTTAACTTTTTCAATGTTGATCGCAACTCCTTTGTTTTTAACAGCCTTAGTAAGATCAGAAGAGTGTTCCCGTATTAGTTTTATATCAAGCATGGTTTCGTAGGTTTAAAGCCTTTTCAATAACTGGTTTGAGTTTTTGTACTGCTTTATATCTGTGATTATACAATGTTTCCTCCTTCTTCGTAAGATCCTTTTCATGATAATACTTATTGATCTCCGGTAGGTAGAAGAAAGAACGGTAGGGATAACCGGTCAAAAAATTCAACAGAGGTTTTTTTGCAATTATTCCGTGGATTTTGCCCTCCACGCTCCAGCTTTCTCCTGAAGGCAGCGCCAAGGTTACAATGGTACGGAATGTTGCGCCTCTTTTATCATCAGGCAGAGTTTCAGCCAGTTTTTTCATCTTTGCGATGATGTCCTGCTCGGTCGAGTTTTTTCCAAGCCAACGTCTGCTTTTTAGTCCGGGTGCACCCTCAAGAAATTCTATCTCGATTCCACCATCGTCGGAGATAGCAGGAAGACCGGCTTTTTTTGCAAAAAACAAAGCCTTTTTTTTGGAGTTTTCCCCATATGTACTTTGATCTTCCTCCACATCTCCTTTTACTCCAATATCATCTAAAGAAACAAGCTGTACGGGGAGACCGGACAGAAACTCTGAAAACTCGCCAAGCTTACCTTTATTTCTTGTTGCAATAAGAAGTTGTTTCATTTGCCATTTATTCTAACATGTTATATAGTGATCTAATTCCTTAGTATGGGAACTGCTCAAAAATTCGCCAATATTTTCGAAAAAAACAACTCTTTACTCTGTATCGGTCTTGATCCGGAAATAGCAAAGTTCCCCAAAAGTCTGCTCTCTAAATCAAATGCTATCTTCAGCTTTAACAAAGCAATAATCGACGCCACCTACACACTGACCGCGACATATAAGCCGAACATTGCTTTTTACGAAGCCTATGGACTCGACGGGTTGAAGCAGCTTAAGCTAACCATGCTCTATCTGCAGGATAAGTATCCGGAGATCCCGGTAATCCTGGATGCTAAAAGAGGAGATATCGGAAATACTGCCAAGATGTATGCGAAATCCATATATGAATACTGGGGAGCTGATGCTGCGACTGTCTTTCCGTATCTGGGATACGATGCAGTAGAGCCGTTCTTAGAATACAAAGACAAACTGACCATCTTGCTTTTGAAAACCTCAAATCCGAACTCAAAACAGTTTCAGGATCTTATGATTAACAAGGAGCCTTTTTATTATGCGATGGCGAAAAAAATCGCAGCCTGGAAAAAACAAAATCTTGGAGTCTTTGTCGGCGCCACCTATCCAAAGGATCTGACAAGGATACGGAAACTGTTTCCCCGGGCAATCATGCTTTCTGCAGGAATCGGCGCACAGGACGCTTCAGTGAAGGAGGCAGTACGCGCAGGAGTAGACAGCCGGGGAAGGAATATCGTCTTTAATGCGAGCAGAAGTATCTTGTATGCTTCAAGCGGAGCAGACTTTGCTAGAAAAGCTCAGGATGAGGCAGAGAAACTACGGGATCTTTTCAATAAATATAGAAAATAATCACTCCCACTCCATAGTTGCCGGAGGTTTATTGGTGATATCATATAAAACCCTGTTTACCTCACGGATCTCATTAACTATCCGGTTGCTGACCGTATTGAGCAGCTTGTAAGGAAGATCAGCCCAGTGGGCGCTCATAGCGTCCTTGGCTACAAGTGCGCGTAGAGCAATCGTCTCTCCATAGGCTCTGTTGTCTCCGCGTACTCCGGTTGTTAAAACTCCGGTATGAACTGCAAAGAACTGCCAGATAGATCTATCAAGACGCGCTTTCCGTACCTCTTCGGTAAAGATATGATCCGCCCGTCTTAAGATATCAAGCTTTTGCTCTGTTACGGCTCCGATAATCCGCACTGCAAGACCCGGACCAGGAAATGGCTGTCTTTGAGTAATCTCATCAGGAAGACCAAGGATCTTTCCTATTTTTCTCACCTCGTCTTTATAAAAATTACGCAATGGCTCGACCAAGGTCAGATTCATCTTCTCAGGAAGTCCTCCGACGTTGTGGTGGCTTTTGATATTTTTGCTGTGTTTGCTTCCTGCGCTTTCTATGACATCAGGATAGATCGTGCCCTGCACAAAGTACATGGCCTTTAATTTTTTAGCTTCTTTTTCAAAGACCTTTATAAACATCTTTCCTATGGCCTTTCTTTTCTTTTCAGGATCCGATGCATTGCCCAATGCTTTTAGGAAATCTTTTCTTGCATTCACAACCAGGACCTTCATCCGGTAGTGTTTTTTAAATATTTTTTCCAAGGTTTTGGTTTCACCATATCTCATAAGACCCGAGTCAATATAGATTGCGGTTAGATTTCTGCCTACAGCTTTATGTACTAACAGCGCTGCCACGGAGGAATCAACTCCCCCTGAAAGTGCCACGATCACCTTATTGTTTCCGAGAGAGTCTTTGACGTCTCTTATCATGTTCTCAACAGATGATCGGTTTATTCCCTGTTTTTTTACTTTAAGTCCGCTTATTGTTAGAAAATTCTTTAAAACCTGTTCTCCGAACTGCGTGTGGACAAGTTCCGGATGAAACTGTATCCCGTAGAGTTTCTTACGTTCATCTGCGACTGCAGCATAGGGTATGGTTTCGGTGGTAGCAAGACGGGTGAAGTTTTTAGGAATTTTTACGACCTCATCTCCATGCGACATCCAGACCGTAAACGCAGTAGCAGTATTTTTAAACAACGGTGAGTTTTTCCTGATCGTAATCTTTGCAGGCCCGTACTCTGTCTTTTTACCCTGCATTACTTTTCCACCGGTATTTTTCATCATAAGCTGTTCTCCATAGCATATTCCGAGCATCGGTATTCCTAAAGTAAAGATAGAGGAGGGGATTGAGGGAGAACCTTTCTCATAGACAGAGGCAGGACCTCCTGAAAGGATGATTCCCTTAGGCTTTTGCTTTAATGCTTTCTCCAGGTCGTTCGGAGGTATGATTACAACTTTTGCACCAAGTTCTAGCACTCTTCTTCCAATAAGGTGGGTTGTCTGTGCTCCAAAATCAACGATTAGAATCATGGCGACTACTTAATGTAGTTATCACCCGGATCTGCAATAACCAAACTATGGGGGTGGCTTTCTGCGAAGCTAGCACTGGTAATTCTTATGAAGCGGGCTTTTTTGAAAAATTCGCTTAGATTCTTCGAACCAAGATAGTAGAAAGAACTTCTCAGACTTCCATCGATCTGATATAAGAATTCAGCAGTTGTTCCTCTGTACAGCACAAGTCCTTCTACACCTTCTGCGATCAGTTGTTTTTTGCCGTTGGTGTTTTGCCCGTATCTCTCAGCAGATCCTTTATTCATGGCAGCTACAGAGCCCATTCCACGGTATGTCTTATATTTTTTACCATGAACTACGACGATTCTTCCAGGCGACTCTTTTCTTTTTGCAAGAAGACTTCCCAGCATGACCGCATCAGCACCCAGGGCAAGAGCTTTTGCGATATCACCGATCTGTTTTATGCCACCGTCTGCAACAACCGTTATTTTGGTGCCGGCTGCTGCTCTTACCGCTTCCATGACCGCGGTTACCTGAGGTGTCCCCATACCTGAGATCACCCGGGTGGTACAGATACTCCCGGGTCCCATTCCCACTCTTAAAATATCTGTCCTTGCTTTTATAAGTGCGCGTGCGCCCTCAAACGTTGAGACGTTCCCGGCCATCACAACCTGTTTGGGATAGGTAGATTTGACGAATTTTACAGCATCTATCACAAACTTTGAATGTCCGTGTCCGGAATCTATACATATCACATCGACACCGGATTTTACTAATGCTCGGGTTCTTTCTTTCAAATTCGCACCTGAGCCAACAGCAGCTCCTACAAGTAGTTTTTCTTTCTTTAGTCTTGCAACAGAATTAGCTTGTTTTTCAACACTTAGATTTCTGTGAAGAATTCCAAGTCCTCCACCTTGTGCCATAGCCCTTGCCATCTTCTCCTCTGTCACAGTGTCCATTGGAGATGAGATTATCGGAAGCTTTAGAACTATTTTTTTGTGGAGAGTAGTAGTGAGATCAACATCCTGTCGTTTAAAGTCGGTGTAGTTTGGAAGAAGAAGTAAGTCGTCGAAGCTTAGGCCATCAAGAGGGACGATTTTGTTTGCGAGTATTTTAGTAGTCCCCATATATTATTATAAACGAGTCTCCAATTTTTGCAATGGGTATTTGTTGCGCCAATAGTAGCCGTTTTGATCAAGGAAGTCAATTGTAGAGAGTGCATTTAAAACTCTTCGAGTTTTTTTACTGTATCTTTAAAACCGAGGTCAGAGATGATGTCTGTAATTCTCGGGCCTGCACCTTTTCCGGTGAGGGCAAGGTATATGGCAGGAAATGCTTCTTTTGGAGTAAGCCCTGATTCTTTGATAGAGTTAAATACAACAGTCTGTACTGAGTCTTTATCTTCTTTTTTTGATACTTTTAAGCCGCCTGATAATATTTTCAACAGTTTTTTTTGTTTACTGTTAAGCGAGATCTTTTCTGTTTTGTTTCCTTCAGTAATTGCATATTTTTTCAGATAGACCTGCGCGTAGACGCTGCGTTCTTCTAAGATTTCTTTTTCATCCGATGTCAAAGGGGTTCCTTTTTGATCTTCAAAAAAAGCTAGAAGGTCTGTTTTACTCTTTTCAAGATTGACGACAGTACGGAAGCGTGGAAGAAAGATTCTTTTTTGAGGAAGTGGTCTGACTTCGGAAAGCTCCGCGATCCTTGCTAGGTCAGCCAAGACCTCACCGTTTTTTCCTTCAGGTAACTTATTCTCAAGCTTGTCAAAATATGCATTCAAAGATCTGTCGTATTCATCAAAAAGATTAGGAATAGTATCCCCATAAGGATGAAAGTCAATAGTTCTTTCCACAGGAGTACGTACCATGAGGAACCTCAAAATTTCAGGAGGTACGATATCCGCAACTTCCTTGGAAGAAGAACCGACTCCTTTTGAAGAAGACATTTTTTTCCCGCCTATAATGAGAAACTCATAGGAGAAGCCGTGGGGGACCGGATAATCAAATACTTTTTTGCACAGCTCGGATGCTATGTCATGTGAACCACCGGCTGACATGTGGTCCTTTCCTGCACCTTCAACTGTTACTCCAATTGTTTTCCATTTGGCAGCCCACTCTACTTTCCAGGTAAGTTTTCCATTTCCATCAAACGGGGAAATCTTATCATCGTTACCGCATCCTTTGGCCCAGTCAACCATCTCCGGCTCACATCTGTAGTAAACGTATTTTCCGTCCCATTTATAGACCTTTGTAGTCCCTATTTTTTGACATTTACTACAGACAGGATTAAACGGATACCAATCTTCCGGAAGCTTTTTCTTATAAGTTTTTTCATATACTGCCTTGACCGCGTCAACATTATCCAAGACTTCTTTTATTCTGTCGTTCATCTTTCCTGATTTATAAAGCTGGGATGCCCAGATAATCTCAGGATGACAGTTAATCGAATTAAAGACCTCTGTGAATTCTTGAGCGTAATATTTAGCAAAGCTTTCAAAGCCGGCTTGGGGGGAGGGGATTGAAAAAAGCTGCATGCCGGCATACTTTTCCCACTTTTTTCGGTCCAGGTAAGATGGGATAGCATCCATAGGATCATGGTCATCGAAAACATAGGTGAACTTTGATTTCACTCCGATGTCACTCAAAGCCTTATAAAAAAGATCGTGGATCACGACTCCGCGCAGAGAACCTACGTGAACCCGTCCGGAAGGGGTCTTCATATCATCCACCCACTCTAAAGAAAGTTTTCGCTCTGCTATTTTTTTTGCTTCTCTATCAACCCATATCATAAATAGTTAGAAAATATTATAACCTTTTTGTGAGTAAATAAGGTTACTCTATGGAGAGTACTTTGTAGACTATTTTACCGGAAGGCACTACGACCTCGACGACATCATTTACTTTTTTTCCAAGCAATGCTTTTCCGATAGGGGAGGTGGATGAAAGTTTTTTTGCTATCGGATCCGCTTCAAACTCTCCGACGACTGTAAACATATCCTTTTCGTTATTTGCCTCCACAGTAATCTTTGCTCCCAAAGAAACCTCGACGCCGTTTTTGTGGTTGAGTACCACCTCTGCGTTTTTAAGAATCTCTTCTATCTCCTTGATTCTGCCTTCAACAAAAGCAAGTTCTTCTTTTGCAGCAGTGTATTCGCTGTTTTCAGAAAGATCACCCATAGCGCGGGCTTTCCCTAGACGTTCGACCGTCACCGGCCGCTTCGTTTGTACCAATTGATTAAGTTCTTCTTCCAGTTGTTTCAGTCCTTCCTGGGTAAGTTGTGTTTTCATATCGTAAAAAAAGATCCCCTCAAGACAACGGGGATTGTGCTAAAATACTACTACATTCGAAGCTGAATGTCAATGAAGTGGCATACAGTAGGCCTATGGCCCTATCGTCTAGAGGCCCAGGACGGCAGGTTCTCATCCTGCAAACCGGGGTTCGAATCCCCGTAGGGTCACAAACTGAGTTTGGATGTAATCATATCCAACTTTACCCTTAGACTTAATGAAGAGTTTCTTCACAGACTAAAGAGGTAAATCCTTCTTCGATTTTACAGTTCTTACCACATTCATAATCAAATCCTCGACCGCTTGGATTATATCGAGGAACTTGATTTCTTACCCAATCTCTACACTCCTCTATAGTTGAATATACCGGACTATCGATATGTTCTTCTAAGTATCCAGGGTCAGGATAATATGTCCCCTTCCATGTCGTCTGACCGAAAACATCAAGGAAATTAAATTTCGGAGTATCCCTTTCAAAGTATTCAAGGGGATCATATGTCGCATATTGAATATTAGGTGAATCAGGTTTTGAGGTAGGCGTGGGGTTGTCTGTTGGTTCAAGCCCTTCAATAGTATTTACTTTCGCTTCCATGGATGATTCAACAGGATTATGAGCATCCTGCGTTTCAGGAGGAACATAATTTTGGGCATAATTATCAGAAGAAGGGTTCGCACTTATCAACAAATTAATTACAAAAAAAGGTACTACTATAAGAAGGATCGCTAATACAGCAGCAAATTTCGGATTTTCAATCATAAACAACTAAATATAGCATTTTCAAAATTAATGCGCATTGAGAAGAGAAATATCTAGTCGTAGGATTTGCATGCGGCTTTTGATCTAAGAGTCGCAACCTGAGAGTATTTGGTTAAGCTTCCGGTTCCAAGAAAATCCTCGTAGGGCACAAAAGCATTAAACGAAGCTTATATTTTCCTTCATAAAGTCTAATATAGAGTGATGTTGTGAACCCCGCTGTCTTAAGTCAATTTTTCTGTCACATTTGATAACTGTATTTTCAACCTGGCGGTCAGTCATACGTAGACACGTTCCGTAAACTGTTTTTCCTTCGACGTTCAATTCTGAAATTTTGAGTCTTTTAATATTCTCAGAATGATATCCGAAACCAAGAAAGTATATATGTTCTGCATCGGACATCAATTCCCTCGCGTGTAAGAAAACTTCGCTTTTTTCTACTTCGTGGATAATCTTTATTCCTTCGGCACTTTGTTTGATTTTAAAATTATCAGTTGTTTCTTCATAGTCGCGATTTTCTGATTTATTCTGCCATGGCAGGTTTCCTATTTTTCCATGAAGATGAAGGATTGGAATTTTTGACAACGTTTTTGTAACGGTCTCGTCATTTTCATTAAATGAATATTTTAAAGAGTTGAATAAGTATGTTTCGATTGAGCGATCATAATTAAAGGTTATTATTGAGAGCTTGTTATTTCCAAAACCTTCAAAGTCGGTGTCTAGAGCCTGAAAAAGATATTCGTACCAGTTGCCCTCATCAAACATTCGGTCTAAGTTTTCTTGTTCCGCGAGAGCTACCGTGATAACTAATTTGCCGAGTTCAATAAAGCGTTGCTGATGCTCCAAAAAGGCATCGATTGAAGATTGTCCTGAGCGCAACAACGCTTTTCTGAAATCAATTATTTGTTTTTCTCTAAAAGCTTGATAACTAAGAATGGACCTCATCCTGGATTCAGGCTTAAGTATTTCATCCAATATATACCTCTTTAATTCTTTACCCGTCGGATAACCATATGGATTACTGGCTCCCGCACCTAAAACCAGCACTGTCGGCTTTGTTATCATAGGCAGATTATATCAGTCGATAGATTTAATGAGTTGGTATACTGATAATCTGTGATTACTTGTAAGTTTGAGGATGGGGGAGATGCTACTTTACGGCACACGGTTGTTGACGGGATTCTTGTAAAAGATAATAAGGTGCTTCTTATTAGACGTGCGAAAAATCTTATACACGGCGGAAAGCTTGCGCTACCCGGAGGATATCTTGACCGTAATGAAACTATTTTTGATGCAGTAAGAAGAGAAGTGAAAGAGGAGACAGGATATGAGATCAAGAATCCTAAGCTTTTTAATATTATTTCTGACCCGTCAAGAAAAGAAGATAGGCAAAATGTTGCCTTTGTATTCATCGTCGAAGTAGGGGAGCAGACAGGAAAACCTGATAAAGAAGTGGATGGTATGGCTTGGTATGATTTAGAAAAACTTCCTGCAAAAGAAGAGACAGCATTCGATCACCACGAAGTCCTGGATCTTTACAAAAAATACAGAGAGAAAAAATTCGATCTTCCGATTGTCAGTTAATTACAAAATGGCTTCTACTAACAAAATAATCTACAAGGTTGGACTTGCAAACTTTAAGGACGGAAAAATGCTTATGGCCCGAAGCATCGGAAAAGATGTTTTTTATTGCGCTGGAGGAAAGTTCGAAAAAGGCGAATCAGACATCGATTGTTTAAAACGGGAGATCAAGGAAGAACTGGGGGTCGAACTTGATGAAAAAAGTATAAAGTTTCTGAAACAATTTGAAGATGTCGCCCATGGAAAGCCAGATACGAGAGTCAATATCAAAATGTACGAAGCAGAACTTCTTAGCGAACCGAAACCGAATCAGGAGATTGAAGAAATTAGATATCTTGATTCAACTGCTGATCCAAAAATTTTAGCCCCAATTGATATTCAGATCTTCGCTTGGCTTAAAGAACAAAAACTGATTAATTAAGAGAGTTAGTTTTGTGACAGGATTTGGTCGACCGTCTGCTTCATCTGCTCATAAGGCACAGCGCCTTCAACAGTTGTTGATTTTCCGGTTTTCATATCAAAAACCACGCTGGTTGGAGTAGCCTGCACTCCTTCTTTAGTACCTTGCGCTAATTCATCCTTTACCTTTTGCGCAAACTTTCCGGAGTCAAGACATTGCTGAAATTCTGATTGATTCAATCCAACCTCAGCAGCAATAGATGGGAGCTGGCTTAGTTCAACATCCGGCATTTTTTCATAGATCGTATCGGTCATCTTCCAGAAAGCTTCGCTGCCCCCCTGATTCCTGGCACATTCTACTGCTTCTGCAGATTTTTGTGCCTTGGGGTGAAAGCTTAGAGGATAGTGTCGGAAGACCCATGCGACCTGGCTGGGATAATCTTCAAGAAGTTTGCTTATATTGGGATGGGCGGATTTACAAAAAGGACATTCAAGATCCGAATACTCGACCCAGACGATCCGTGCATTCTTAGGACCTCTCCATGGGTCGGCATTATAATCGGGCTTTGCTGCATTTACGGTAGTTGCCTGTTGGGGGAGTTGGGCTTGATTGGGAAGATTGGCGCCCTGCTCAAGACTTCGGAGTTTGAAAAAAAGATAGCCACTGAAAAAAGAAACTACGATCAATAAAACTACAAGAAGCGTCTGCGTTTTGTTTGTCGGACTAAATGGCGCGGCGGCTTGTTGCGGCGACTTTCTTGAAGAAGTTTTTCGTGAAGTCTTCTTACGTGTTGCCGTGGCCATATTCTAGCACTATAAAAGAATCTAAAATGAAAGTCAACACTATTTCGCGTAGATTCGGTACAAATTGCTACCTATATTTTCAAATTTATAGATTTTAATCTCACCAATTTCTTTGGTATTTTTCACATGGGGACCTCCACAGAACTCTTTTGAGTACGCAGTTGCGGGTTTATCATCCTCTCCGCCAAGGTAATATACCTTTACTTTATCCGAATATTTTTCTCTAAAAAAAGAGCGGGCCCCTATTTCGTATGCTTCCTCCTTTGATATAATCTTAAATCTCATCGGAAGCGCTTCTTTAACTTTCCCGTTAATTATGTCCTCGGTTTTTTGTACGTCGTCCTTTGTAAATTTTTTCAAAGATGAAAAATCAAACCGTAGACGTTCTTTTGTGATATTTGAACCTTCCTGTCTTACGCCGTCTCCCAAAACATCAAAAAGCGCCTGATGTAGCAAGTGTGTCGCGGTATGGTATTTCAAAACCTGATCGCTGTGATCCGCAAGTCCTCCTTTAAACTTGCCCACAGAGGAAGACCGTGACAAATCTTTATGTTTTTCAAATTCTTTCCGGAACTGATCATGATTTATTTCCTGTCCTTTTTCTTTAAATAGTTCTTCGGTCAGCTCAAGTGGAAACCCATAGGTCTGATAAAAATCAAACGCTTGCTTGCCGTCAATCGTTTCCACACGTTGGACTTCCTTTAATCCCTTATCAAGACTTCTTTGAAATCTTGTGATTTCATCCTCTATAACCTCTGCTATGATTTTTTTATCCTTCTTTTCATCAAAATAAACACCATGGTATGTCTCGATGACAGCTTCACAGATCTTTTTAAAGTCTTCACCGTCTCCCATCTTTTCCTTGAGGAGCTTCATCTTCACAGCAGATCTTCTTAAAAGGCGTCTTAAAACATATCCCTGTTCTTTATTTGATGTCGTGACCCCGTTGACAATAAGAAAGGTCGCGCCCTTAAGATGGTCTGCTATGATCCGGATCGCAGATTGATGTTGTTCGTCATCATATGATTTTTTCGAGACATCTTCTATGGTCTTGAGAATTTTTTTATAAAGACTTGTTCTAAACATGTCAGGATCGTCATTTGATGCGGCAAGGGCTCGTTCAAATCCGCCGCCAAAATCCACGTTCTTTTTAGGTAGCTCTGCAAACGATCCGTCTTTTTGTTTCTG